>NZ_DLOC01000075.1:0-30940 GCF_002478465.1 Empedobacter sp. UBA7494 | reverse complement strand
CCAATTGAGCTATTCCCGCGTTGTGAGTGCAAATATAAGGTCATTAATATTACTTTTGCAAGTGTTTTTCGAATAAATTTTACAACTTTTTTCTAATAAATTAATTTTGAAATATTTGACTTGTTGATTTTTTTTAAGAAATTAGGGGGAAATATAATTTGAATGACATTTGATGAGTTATTAATACTAATTGAAAGAAATAATTTCAAGTCGAAAGTAGATTTTACGATTGCAATTAAACTTTTTGATGCAGAAAATGATTGGTCCGAAGAATCAATTACAATAAATGAATTTATAAATAACATTGAAATGGAAATTGGAAACGATATTTTTTATAAAAATTTAGTTTCTAAGTTAGATTCATATAATTCTATAAATAACGCTTGGAAAGTATAAAGCTTGATGTCAGTGAAAGATATTTTAGAGCTTGATGTAACACGAAATTTCAAATCAATTATTAATGAATTTATTGAAAATAATAAAATAGAGTTATGAAAATTCCAACAATTCATGGTATTATAGAACGCAGAATGTTAATCAATTTTTGTGTAGAACCGCATTATATTGAGAAGATTTTGCCTCGACCTTTTCGCCCAAAATTGTACAAAGGAAAAGCAATTGCTGGAATTTGTTTGATTCGATTGAAAGATATAAAACCAAAAGGTTTGCCTGATTTTGTAGGAGTGAATTCTGAAAATGCAGCGCATCGAATTGCGGTTGAATGGGAGGAAAATGGCGTGACAAAAGAAGGTGTTTATATTCCGAGGCGAGATACTTCGCTAAAATTGAATGCACTTGTTGGTGGTCGAGTTTTTCCTGGAAAACATTATTTTGCGAAGTTTAATGTTATAGAAGAAAACGATAATTATCATTTAGATTTTACGAGTTCTGATGATACGCGAATTGAAATTGATGCTAAAAAATCTGTTGAATTTAATTCGAATTCGATTTTCGAAACGTTGGATGAAGTTTCAAAATTCTTCGAGAATGGTTCTGTCGGTTATTCTCCACATGGAAATAATTTTGAAGGTCTAAAACTCGAAACCTATAATTGGGGAGTAGAACCATTGGAAGTTTTACATGTGAAATCAAGTTTTTTTGAAGATGAAACAATCTTTCCAATAGGTTCTGTTCAGTTTGATAATGCAATTCTTATGACAAATATCGAGCATGAATGGAAGTCGTTAGAAAAGATAAAATGTTTGTAATCTATTCTTTCTTCAAAATAAAATCTTCTTCATTCGTTTTTCCTAAATTAAACTGAAATATTTCGCCATAATTTACAGGAATTTTGAATGCATTTTTGATTGGAATTTGCAACAAATAACACCACATCAAACGAATGATTCCTCCATGTGCAACAATCAACACTTTTTCGTATTGAGCATTTCGTAATTCGTCCATAAAATCAAAAAGACGGGCAGACATTTCTTGCATCGATTCGCCATTTGGCGTTTTAATTTCGACAAAATCGACGTACCAAGGTTCTATTTCTTCCGAAGGAATTTCGTTCCACGATTTCATTTCCCAATCTCCGAAATTGAATTCTTTTAATCGATCATCAAAAATAATTTCATTCGAGAAAGTTTCTGCCAATCGTTGACAACGACTTAATGGACTTGAAAAAATTACCTCAAAATCGTTTTCAATTTTAGTATGAATTTGTACAACTTCTTGATGAAAAGTGTCAGCTAATTCCACATCAGTTTGCCCGTAACAAACCGATGAAGGAACATTAACTTTTGTATGTCGAATTACAGAAACTTGCATAGTATTAAAACGCCAAGGTAAAACAAAACTTCGGTAACTTGTTGCACAGTTCCCAAGCAATCGCCTGTGTATCCGCCAATATATTTTTTGAAATACCAGCCCAAATAAACTTTTCCGATGTAACAAAGTGGTAAAATCAACAAAAATTTCCATTCGCCAAAAACAATAAAAGGTACAAGACAGAAAAGAAAACTAATAACAAGATTTTTTATCGGAAGTGCTTTGTTTGCCATCGGTTTCGATTTACTTTTGTCAATATCTGTCACATATTCGTGCGTATAAATCATCATTCCAGAAAAAAAGCGACTAACCGAATGTGCTGCGATCAAGCTGAAAATCATCAACCAAAAATTATTTTCGGCAATATGTTGAAGTGATGTAAATTTTAATAACAACAATAAGATAACGCCAATTACACCGTAAGCTCCAATTCGGCTATCTTTCATAATTGTCAAGATTTTTTCTTTGCCATAACCGCCTCCAAAACTATCGCAAACATCGGTAAAACCATCTTCGTGAAAGGCGCCAGTCAGCAAAACACTTGTAATCATTGTGATAATAATAGCGATATCAATTGGTAAAATAAATTGACAAATTGTATAAATCAACGCGTTAAAAGCGCCAACTAATAAACCAATCGCCGCGTAATATTTTTGTGATTGATTCATAATTTCGTTGCTGTATGGAATTTTGAACGGAATTGGAATTCGTGTAAAAAACATCAAAGCTGTTAAAAAATAAGTGATTTCCTTTTTTAGCATTCTACTTCAGTTTCTTTGTTACTAACGCCTGCAGATTCAAAGCTTGCCATATCATTGTAGAAATTCACTGCACTTTTTATAATTGGATAAGCCAACGCACAACCTGTTCCTTCGCCAACACGCAAATTGATGTTCAGAATTGGTTCTTCGTTGAAATAATTCAATAAATATTGATGTCCAGATTCGTCACTTTGATGACAAAAAATAGCATTATTTAGAATTTCTGGTTTTAATTTAGACGCAACCAAAATCGCTGCCGAAGCAATGTATCCATCAATCATCAACAACATATTGTGTTCATAAGCAGATAACATTGCAGCTGTCATTTGCGCAACTTCAAAACCTCCAAAAGTCGCTAAAATTTGTTTTGGATCAGTAATTTTTCCATGCGTATTTTTTGCTTGATTAAGAATATTGATTTTATTCTGTAATTGCTCATCATTCAAACCAGTTCCGCGTCCCACACACTGCTCCAAAGGCAAATCGGTCAAATAATGTACAAGCATCGACGCAGAAGAAGTGTTCCCAATTCCCATTTCGCCAAAACCAATAATATTAGTCCCATTTTGGGCGATTTCGTTCACAATTGTCTTCGAATAATCAAAACATTGTTCCAATTGATCTAAGGTCATGGCAGGTTCGTACAAGAAATTTTTGGTTGATTTGGCTACTTTACAATTTTTCAAAACCGAATAATCCTCGAAATGATAATTTACACCAGCATCAACAATGGTTAAATCAATCTCATTTTGATTACAAAAAACATTAATCGCCGCTCCATTATTTAGGAAATTAAAAACCATTTGAGGTGTAACTTCCGCAGGATACGCACTAACACCAGATTGCGCAATTCCATGATCGCTTGCGAAAACAATTAGATGTGGATTGATTAATTCTAACTGTTTTTTTTGTTGAACCAAACCAATTTTAAGTGCGGTTTTTTCTAATAAACCTAAGGCTCCTAGCGGTTTTGTTTTAAGATCAATAATGTGTTGAATTTCTTCTTTTTGCATTTTATACTAAACTAAATTTTAATAAAAAAATGCTTTCGAAATCAAGTGCAATCAATTCAACAAATAATAAAATACATGTAGTTTTGATTGAGCTTCAATCGCGAAAGCATCATCTAAAAAGTGGTCTGGCTTATAGTTTTTCTCTACTTACAGTTGCGCGACAGCTCGAGATTTGCACTCGATTCCCTTTTGTGTTAGCAAGGTAAGAAAATAATCATAAAAGCAAAAAACTATTCTTTAATAGCAATTATTCCTTGTATTCTTGGTTCTATTTCAATATCTCCCATAATAATTTCTTCCGCTACGAAATCTGCTACATTCAATTTTAATTTTTTTGGTAGATTTTTGCTTGTGTAATTTTTATTAATTTCTATGTTTTTTTCGTTTGAAGCTAATCGAATATCAATTGGTAAACCTTTTTGGACATCGCATTTTATAGTGTATTCCTCACCAACTTTTAAAGTTTGTTCTATCAATTCACCATTAATTAATAATCGGAAAGTAGAAAACTCTTGAATTCTTGTGTTATAACTTTTAGTAACAATTATTTTAAATTCAATCGATTCATTTTCTATAGAATTATTGATAGGTAAAGGATTATCATGACAAGCTGTATTATGTTTTTGAGCTTTTGATGAAGTACTCATTAATCCTAAAGCAGAAAAAATCATAACATTAGAAATCGTTTTCTTGAAAAGATTTTGACCTAATTGACTTGGATGAAAAATACCACAATGAACGTTTTTTTTCTGAAATTCATTTGAAATTTCGTCATTTGTGAAGTTAGAAAAGTCAGTGATTTTATGTTGACATTTCGTACAAAAATTATCATCTCGTAATTTTTCTTTGCATGGAGTTGGGATTGTGATTTTCATATTTTTTAAAGTTTAGATTTATAATAGAGATGATTTTAGGAATAAAAAGGTTGGTTTGATTTTTAGAAATAATTGATTTCGAATATTTGGATTTATGTAATATCTTTAACCACCTCTACTTTCCTTTAAAATAGCTATTATTTAAATGGAAAATTATCCCATCCCAACGAACGAAAAGCAAAGATTGCAAGCGGTTTACGATTATAATTTACAAGCGCATGATAAAGACGAAGAATTAGAAGTTTTTGCAAATGCTGCGAGTTTGATTTGTAATGCGCCAATTGCGTTAGTTTCTGTTTTTGATGAAAACTATCAAGTGATTAAAGCAAATTGTGGAATCGAGGTAGATATTGTTCCGCGACAACAAACGATATGTCAATTTTCTTTGGTAGAAAATGAAATTTTGGTGATTGATGATGTGACGAAATTTGAACCTGCAAAAAATATTGCTGGTGTAAAAGCCGCAAATATTCAGTTCTATGCTGGTGTTCCATTGATTGATGACAATGGAAATGCGTTGGGAACATTGTGTGTAAACGACCATTATCCAAGAACGTTAGACGATAAACAACGTAATTTATTGATTCAACTTGGGAAAAATATTACCAAATTATTGGTTAGTAAAAAGCGAAAAAAAGACGCTTCTTACTTTCAAAATATCTATAAAATATCTAATAATCTTATTGGAGTTGCCGATATTAATGGTGTTCTAAAATCTATAAATCCTTCTTTTAAAGAGGTTTTAGGAATAAAAGATGAAAAGACAATTATTGCAGAAAACTTTTTAGATTTTGTTTCGGAAAAAGATAAAAAGAAAGTTAATACGTATTTATAAAATCTTAAAAATAATACAGATTCAATCAATTTTAAATGTTTGATGTGTTCTCCTGAATCTCAAGAAGAGAAGTTGGTGGAATGGTACACAAAATCGAATTTAAAAATTGATAACGAAATCTTTTTCTTTGGTCGAGATATCACGCTAGAAAATTCGAAAAAAGTAGAATTAGAAAACAGCGAACGTAAGTTTAGAAATTTCTTCAATTCTTCGCTTGGTTTGATGACGATTCACGATTTGGATGGAAATATTTTGTCGATAAATAAGACGGGATTAGAATCTATGGGCTATTCAGAAAGTGAAGCAAAAGATTTGAATCTGAAAAATTTAATTCCAAAAGCTAATCAAAAAGAATATCAAACCTATATCGAAACAATTTTGAGTAAAAAGCAAGATTCTGGATTGATGAGTTTGATTAAGAAAGATGGTTCGTTGACATATTGGTTATACAGCAATATTTTGGACAAAGATAACGAAGGAAATCCTGTTGTAATGAGCACTGCGGTGGATATGACGCAAAGAACTTTGTTGGAAAGAGATCTTAATCGTGTTCGTCAATTGTTAGATCATACATACGAAGTTGCAAATGTTGGAGGTTGGAAATATGATTTGATTCAACAAAAATTAATTTGGGCAGATACGACGAAAAAAATCCACGAAGTTGAACCAGATTATGAACCAAATGTAGAAACTGCACTTCATTTTTATGAAGCTAAAAGTAGTTATCCAAAAATCAAGAAAGCCTTTAGAGATGCCGTAGAAAAAGGGATTGAATATGATATGGAATTGCAAATCGTTACGCAAAATGGAAAAACAATTTGGGTAAGATGCAAAGGAATTCCAGAATTTGTAAATGGTGAATGTGTTAGCGTTTTTGGAATTTTTCAGGATATTAATGAAAGGAAACGTTATACGTTAGAATTGGCTCGACAAAAAGCCATTTTCGAAACGTTTATTAATCACGTACCTGCTTCTGTTGCAATGTTTGATAATGAAATGAATTATCTGACTTTGAGTAATCAATGGAGTGATGAATTTGCGATAAAAAAGAAAAATGTGATCGGAAAATCTCATTACGAAATGTATGATGTTCCAGCAGAAAGAAAAGCAATTTACGATGCTTGTTTGCAAGGCGAAAATTATTCGAATGATGATACCATTTATCGCACACCAAAATATGATACGGATCAACACTATTCGTGGGCGATTCATCCGTGGTATATCAACAAAAAACAGATTGGCGGTTTGATTATGTTTTCGCAAAATATAACAGAATCTGTTAAGAAAAATAAAGAGCTTAAAAAAGCGAAAAAGAATGCGGATATCGCTAGTAAAGCAAAGTCTGAATTTTTAGCAAATATGAGCCACGAGATTCGAACGCCGTTAAATGGTGTGATTGGTTTCTCTGATTTATTGTTGAAAACGCCACTTAATCCGACTCAAAAACAATATTTGAATTTTATTAATGATTCTGCAAATTCATTATTGTCAATAATAAATGATATTTTAGATTTCTCTAAAATTGAATCCGGTCGAATGGATGTTTTGATAGAAAAAAATAATTTGTTCGAGTTAGGAAATCAAGTAATCAATGTGATTCTTTATCAAGCCGAAAACAAAAAAATTGAATTATTGTTGAATATAGATAATAATTTACCTCAATTTATTTGGATTGATGAAGTTCGTCTAAAACAAGTTTTGATTAATCTACTTGGAAACGCTGTGAAATTTACGGATAGTGGAGAAATAGAACTAAAAATTAGTCAAGTTGAACCAATTGTAAAAGGAGAAAAAGTAAAATTGAGATTTTCTGTTCGTGATACAGGAATTGGTATAAAACCAGAAAAACAAGTCAAGATTTTTGATGCATTTACTCAAGAGGATAGCACTGTTAGTAAACGTTTCGGAGGAACTGGTTTAGGTTTAACAATTTCAAATAAGTTGCTAAATTATTTCGGAAGTCATCTAGAATTGCAAAGCGAAATAGATAAAGGTTCTACATTTTTCTTTGATTTAGAAGTTGATTACGAATATAATATTGAGCAACAATTTGATCATTTGGAAGAAATAAATCATGTGTTGATTGTAGATGATAATCAAAGTAATCAAATGATTTTGCAGCATATGTTGCAGTTCAAAAATATAACGTCTGATATTGCGAACAATGGAATGGAAGCGCTTCAGAAAGTTTTGAATGGCAATGTTTACGATGTTATTTTGATGGACTATCACATGCCAGTTTTGAATGGTTTAGAAACAATTCAGAAAATAAAAGAGTATTTTGTAACTAAGAATACAAAAATTCCTTTAGTATTATTGCATAGTTCTTCTGAGGATGAATATCTAATTCAGAAAGCAAAAGAATTGGGAATTACTTCGCGATTATTGAAACCAATTAAGTCTGAAGAATTGTTTGATACGCTGCGTAAAACGATTATTGATTCGAAAGAAATTCAAACCATAGAAATTGAAAATCAAGAAGAAATTTCGCAAGATTTTTCGAAACAATTTCATATTTTAATTGCTGATGATAATTTAGTTAATATGGCTTTAAATCAGCAGATTATCAAAAATATTGCACCAAATTCTATTTTGTATACGGCTGCGAATGGAGCGGAAGCCGTATCAATTTGTCAAGAAAATAAGATCGATTTAATTTTGATGGATATTCAAATGCCAGAAATGAATGGTATTGAAGCAACTAAGGTTATTCGTTTATTAAACAATTTTCAAGAAACTCCGATTATAGCAGTGACAGCGGGAAATGTAAAAGGCGAAAAGGAAAAATGTCTTGATGCTGGATTGAATGATTTTTTAGCAAAACCAATTCGAGAAAAAGATATTTTTGATGTTTTAGAAAAATGGTTAGATTTTTCTAAAAAAGAAAAGAATGAAACCAACGATTTTGGAAATCACCTTGATCTTTCTATGATAAATAATTATACGAAAGATGATGAATCATTTAGAAAAATGTTTATAGAAATAATTATTAATGAGTTAGAAAAATCTATACTAGAATTTGAAACTTATTCCAACAAACAAAATTTAGAAGGATTAAATCAATTAGGTCATAAAGTAAAAGGAACAGCAAAAACTGCTGGACTTACAATTTTGGCTGATTTAACCGAACAAATAGAAAAATCGACTTCAATCAATTACCTACAAGAAAACCAGCTGATTATTAAAGTAAAAACCGAAATAGAATTAGTTATTAACTATTTAAAAATTATTTAAAAACCAATATTATGCAGATTTTAATTGCCGAAGACGATGAATTGATTTTAAAAACAATAGAACACAAACTGAAAAAGAAGGTTACAAAGTTGTTTTAACAAGAAATGGAAAAGAAGCTATCAGTAAGATTGAGGCTGAAGATATTGATTTGATTATTACCGATATTATGATGCCTTTTGCGTCTGGTTTGGAGATTATTAGTGCTGTTAGAAAAAGTAAGAATTCCGAAACACCAATGATTATTTTGTCTTCTTTAGGGCAAGAAGATGTGGTGGTGGAAGCATTTAATTTGGGTGCAAATGATTTTATGGTGAAACCATTTAGCCCTATTGAATTGTCTGTTCGCGTCAAGAAATTATTAAAATAAAAGCATGATTATCCTACAAATTATAACCTATACCGAGTTAATAGTAGGAATTTACATTCTACTTATTTTACTTTTTTTGATAATTATTTATACGTTATTGACAAGTATAATTGAAAATAAAATCATTACAAAGAAAAATAAGTGGAATGCTATTATTGATCAAGAAATTTATGAAACAATTTTGGATGATCAATCCAATTCGAATACTGATTTTACGGATTATTTGAAATCAAGTTCATTCAAACATTATTTTATCAAAAAATTACTAAAAGCGGAACAAAATTTTTCTGGAAATTCAAAAGAAAGTATTCAAAATTTATTTGACCATTATCAATTAAAAAAAATATCCTTACAGAAATTAAATAGTCAAAAAAATCATGAAATTGCTGAAGCAATACAGGAAGTTACGGCGATGAATAATGATGAAACTTTACCGAAAATCAAAAGTATGTTACAACATAAAAATGATTTAGTTCGATCTGAAGCTCAATATGGTTTAGCAAAATTTTCTGGTTTCGAAGGTTTATTTTTTTTAGACAATTTACAGGAACAATTGACGGATTGGCAACAGTTGAAATTGTTGGATGCAATTACAATTTTACCAAATATTGATGAGGTTGATACGATAATTTCAAATTGGTTAAAATCACCTAATCAAAGTGTGAAAATTCTAACAATGAAATTAATTCGCAAGTTTCAATTGTTGCAAATGCACGATTTGGTTGCAGATAATTTGCACGATTCTGATGAAAAAGTTGTGGAAGAAACGATTAAAACATTAGTCAGAATCGAAGATGATTCAACTTCAAAATTATTGATTGAGCAATATGAAACATGTAACGAAAAGTTTCAAATTCAAATTTTAAAAGCTTTAGAAAAAATCTCAAATCCAGAAAATAACACATTTTTAGAAACTCAAGCAAAGGAAAATCCATCATTTTCTGTCAAAAAAGCAAGTGTAAGAGCGTTAAATAATTGTTGTTCAAAAACCAATTTACAAAAACTTGCACATCAATCAAACTCTCCTGAATTAAAACAAATTATTAATCAAATTATCCAAGAAAACTAATCATGAATTGGCTAGAAACGGCTTTCGATTTTTTTATTTACGGCTTCCTTTTTTATTCAATCCTATTAATTTTAGTCTTTGGATGGATAGGTTTTTATGCAAAAGGAGCGATAAAATCTTATATCCGAAAAAACAGTTTTACGGATTATTCGATTATTGCAACATCACCAAATGCACCTACTTTTAGCCTTATTGCACCCGCTTATAACGAAGGTGCAACGATTGTGGAGAACGTACGTTCTTTATTGTCGTTGTATTATAATCAGCTCGAAATTATTATTGTAAATGATGGTTCCAAAGATGATTCATTGCAACGATTAATTGAAGCGTATGATTTGATTAAAATTGATTATTTCGTTGAAGGAAATATCGAAACAAAACCAATTAATTCGATTTATAAAAGTACAAATCCTGTTTTCAAGAAATTAATTATTGTTGACAAAGTAAATGGAGGAAAATCGGATGCGCTAAATGTCGGAATTAACATTGCAACAAACGATTATATTGTTTGTATTGATGTCGATTGTATTTTAGAACAAGATGCGATTCTGAAGCTTGCGAAACCTTTTATGGATGAAGCAAAAGCAAAAGTAATTGCATGTGGAGGCGTAATTCGTTTGGCGAATAATTGTACCATTGTTGACGGAAAAATTGTCGATGTTAATTTACCAAAAACTCGTTTAGGAAGAGCACAAGCGTTAGAATATATTCGTGCATTTCTTTTGGGAAGAATGGCGTGGTCGCGCGCCAATGGTTTGATGCTGATTTCGGGTGCTTTTGGTGCTTTTGATCGTGAAACTGTACTCCAGTGTGGCGGTTATGATCACGATACAGTTGGTGAAGATATGGAGCTTATTGTGCGAATGCGACGTTATATGCACGAGCAAAAATTGGCCTATAAAGTAGTAAATATTCCCGATCCGCTTTGTTGGACCGAAGTTCCTGAAAGTAAAGAAATTTTAAATAAACAGCGCAATCGTTGGATGCGTGGAACGATAGAAACATTGTGGAAACATCGTATTTTATTTTTCAATCCGAAATATGGAAAACTTGGAATGATGAGTTATCCGTATTGGTTTTTCTTCGAATTTTTAGGGCCGATTATCGAATACATTGGTTGGATAATTTTCGTAGTTTTATTCTTTTTAGGATTAATTAATTGGCATATTTTCTTTCCTTTAATGGCTTTTGTGTTGCTTTACGGAATTTTATATTCGATTTATGCCATTCTGATTGATTTGATGACGTACAATGTTTATCACAAAAAAGGCGATATTCCGAAATTATTTTTTACGGCGTTTATAGAGCCGTTTACATTTCATCCATTTGTTGTGATGGCTGGCGTGAAAGGGGTGAAGGATTTCTTTTTGAAAAATAATTCATGGGGAGAAATGACGCGACAAGGTTTTGGAGGAAATCAAGCGAAAGAATTATCTATTTGGCAAAAACTGAAACTTGGATTTGTAAATTTGGCTCAGCAAACTACGTTTATTTCGTTGGTTTATTTGTTACTTTTTGGATTGTCAACAATTCTTGAATTTTATCTTTATCAAGAAAATCTTACAACAACTTCTAATCAAACTTTATTTTTTGACTTATTCATACATAATATCGATTTTGCTTTAGATAGTATTTTTGTGGTAAGTTTTGCATATTTTTTACTGCAATTTTATTCGATAAGTTGGGCGAAAAAATGGATCATTTTTGCGTATTCTTTTTTAATCATTTCAAATGTTTTATTGATTAAATATTTTCAAACAACGCTCAATTTATTAGGTTCAGATTTGTTTTCTTATACGTTCGAAGAATTGAAATTAATTATTGGAGCATCAGGTGTTGTAAATGTTACAAACATTCTTTTATCAATCGCTGCAATTGCTATTTTAACAACGATATTTATTTACAGTTATAGATTAAAAATTAACCAAAAAATTCTTCAATTACCATTAATAATTTTGAGTTTTTTATCGCTTATTGTTCCAATTAATTTGGATTTAAAAAGTTCTCAAAATGATGAGTTTTCATCTAATCTAATTTTGAGTAAGTCGTCTTATTTTTTTTCAAATTCGATTGAACAATATGCAGAAGATAAACTTTCAGAAATTGATTTTTTAAACTCAAATTCGAGTTCAAATAATGAAGATAATCGACATTATTTTGATAAAACTAATTATCCATTTTTGTATCAAGATGAGAACAAAAATTTCTTTGCGGATCAATTTAATCTAACAACAGAAAAACCGAATGTTGTTTTTATTGTGATTGAAGGTTTGGGACGAGCTTTTAGTAACGAAGGTGCATATTTAGGTTCTTTTACACCATATATCGATCAGCTTTCGAAAAAGGGTTTGTATTGGGAAAATGGATTAAGCACGACGGGAAGAACATATGGAGTTTTACCTGGATTGACGGGTTCTTTGCCATTTGCTGAAAATGGTTTTATGGAACAAAAAAACTTACCTCAACATTTCAATTTGTATAATTTGTTAAAAAGTAATGGTTATAAAACTGGTTATTTTTACGGTGGTGATGCTGATTTTGATTTTATGTCGAAATACTTGAATTATTCAGGTGTTGAAACTATTATTGATGAAAATGATTATGAAAGTAATTATGCTAAAATTCCGTCAAATAATGGATTTTCTTGGGGATTTGACGATCATTCAGTGTTCAAAAAATATTTAGCAACGCAGAAAGAAAATAATCAACCGTATTTTAATGTTTTGATGACGTTAGCGACGCATAGTCCTTTCTTAATAAACAATGTTGAGAAATATAATAAGCAGTTTGAAACGTTGATTAAATCACGAAATTATGATGCAACAACTTTGACGACAGTAAAAAAATATAAACAACAATTGGTGACCTTTTTGAGTGTTGATGAAGCTGTAAAAAACTTTTTCGAAGCTTATCAAAAGCGTTCAGATTTTAATCAAACTATTTTTGTGATTACTGGAGATCATCGAATGCCAGAAGTTCCGATGGAAACAAAGATTGATCGTTTTCATGTTCCGATTATTGTCTATTCTCCTTTGTTGAAGTCACCGAAAAAGATGTCAAATATTGTGACGCATTTTGATATTGCACCAACTTTTGTGACATATTTTAGAGATTCGTATAAACTGAAATTACCGAATTATGTGACTTGGATGGGACAGAATTTAGAAAACGGTAAAGTGAATTACAGAAAACAAGGTGTTCCGTTAATGCAGAATAAAAATATTTTAGACGATTATGTTTTTCAAAATTATCATTTGTCAGGAGGGAAGTTATATCGAATTGAAAAGAATTTAACAGAAGATGTTGAACAAAATTCGAAAATGGAAACAGAGTTGAAAAATCGATTGAAAAGCTTTAAAACAAAAAACCATTCTTTGAAAAATACTCAAAAAATGGTTCCTGATTCTATATTTAACCGTTATATCAATTAGAATTTTCGGCTGTACGAAACGCTTACATCAAATTGATTTTCTTTTTGATTTGGACGATATTCTTGATTGTAATAATTTGCACCAATTGAAATTAAGTTTAATTCATTGATCGAAAAATTATAATCTGCTCCAATTTTGAAAGACTTCAGTTTGTAAGTTGTATCTTCTAAAAGATTGTTGTTAAAATCCTCTGGTGAAATTCCTGTACCAATAGCTAAGCTTAAATAATTGTTTGCATCGCCTGTATAATAACGAGTTGTGAATGTATACGAATGCGAAATATTGTTGTTGCTTGGCGTTACAAATGCACGTAAATTGAACCAATAATTTTTATAATATTTACTGATAGATCCAGTAAACATCCAAACATCATCCGAAAAATGAAGTTGACGATAACCTAATTCAGCTTCGAAACTTTTAGGTAAATTAGCGTAAAGAGAGGCTCCTGTGCGATATTTAGGAAAAATTCCGTCACTATCCGAATATCCACCGCCAACGTACATGTAAAATGTCTTAGAAAGTCTTGGATAAGCTTCTACTTCATATTGAACACCGTTATCTTTAAACTTGTTTGCGTAATTCACTTTAAAAATCAATGAACCAAGCGAAGTTTGTCTTTTATAACTTACCGAAACTTGATGCCAATCATCTGCAAATTGTTTGTCAAAATGCGAGTAATTGTAATTAACACCAATTGCGTTTTTAGTATTATTGATTTCGATTCGATTTGCTAATTCGCGTGCTTCTGTATTTTTAGGGTTAATTGCTAATAATTCTTTGATTGTTTTTGAAGCTTCTTTATAAGAATTGTTCCAATTAAGAACTTTAGCTTTTAACAGCAATAGTTCTTCATTTTTAGGATATTTAATTAATCCACGATCAATAATAGAAACAGCTTCTTTATAATTATCATTCCAATATTCAAGTGACGTGTAGGCTAAATAGAAATCGGGAGAGGGATCCATGTTTTTTTCGACATTCTGAAAAACTTTTCTCGCTTCTTCGGTTTCATCATTCCAAGTATATATTCGTCCCAAAAAAAACAGCGATATCTGCATATTCTGGCGATTGATCTAAAGCCTGTAATGCAAGTTTCTTGGCAGTTGTATAATCTTTTTCTTCAAAAGCTTTGTGACGTGCTTCTTGAAATAAATCATCCGAACTTTTAAATTCCTGGCTATACGAAAATAAAGGTAAAAAGGTAAGAGCAAAGAGTGTCTTTCTTAGAAATGATTTTTGAATCATATGGTAAAAACGTGTTTTTTATGAGTATAAAGATATGATTATTTAGAGCATAAAAAAAGCTCAAGAAAATAAATTCTTGAGCTTTGTTGTACCTCAGGCGGGACTTGAACCCGCACGTCCTAATGGACACAGGATTTTAAGTCCTGCGTGTCTACCAATTCCACCACCAAGGCATCCACTTCTAAGAAAGAAGTTAGAGCGGGAAACGGGACTCGAACCCGCAACATTCAGCTTGGAAGGCTGACGCTCTACCAATTGAGCTATTCCCGCGTGTAAATTGTAAAAATCAAATTAAAAAGTACCTCAGGCGGGACTTGAACCCGCACGTCCTAATGGACACAGGATTTTAAGTCCTGCGTGTCTACCAATTCCACCACCAAGGCAAAATTTGATTTTTATGAATTTTTATATTTCAAAGAGCGGGAAACGGGGCTCGAACCCGCGACCTCAACCTTGGCAAGGTTGCGCTCTACCAGCTGAGCTATTCTCGCGATTGGAGTGCAAATATATAAAATCAATTTCTAATAATCCAAATCAAATTTGAATAAAATTTTAAAAATATATTTGCACTTATTTTAATTAGTTGATAGGCATTAACATATCAGCTACTTCTTTTATTTTATCTTTCATCTTTTTACGATGAACGATCATATCAACGAAGCCTTTTTCTAATAAAAATTCAGAAGTTTGGAATCCTTCTGGTAAATCTCTACCAATAGTTTCTTTGATAACACGTGGTCCAGCGAATCCAATTAATGCTCCTGGCTCTGCCATGATAACGTCACCAATTGATCCGAAAGATGCTGTAATTCCTCCAAAAGATGGATTTGTTAAGATTGTAATATAAGGAATGTTGTTATCTGCTAATTGAATTAATTTAGCTTCTACTTTAGCTAATTGCATCAACGAAATTGCAGCTTCCATCATACGTGCACCACCAGATTGTGTAATAATTACGAATGGAGTTTTGTTTTTGATAGAATAATCAATTGCACGTGCAATTTTTTCTCCCATTACAGATCCTAAAGAACCTCCAATAAATTTGAAGTCCATACAAGAAATTGTAATGTCACGTCCATGAATTTTTCCAGTCGCATTGCGAATAGAATCTGTCATTCCCGTTTTCTTTTTTATTTCTTTTAAACGATCTTTATAAGGTTTTGTATCTGTCCAATTTAATGGGTCTTTACTTTCTACTTTAGCATCTAATTCTGTGAATTTGCTATCATCAAATAAGATATCAAAGTATTCTTGAGAACCAATTTGTACGTGATGATCATCTTCTGGACTTACATACGCATTTGCTTTTAGTTCTTCAGTTTCAATAATTTTTCCTGATGGCGTTTTATACCATAAGCCTTTCTTTACGTCTTTTTTAGACTCTGTAGGCGTTGTAATATTTTTCTTGCTTCTAATAAACCAAGGCATATTCTCTGTTTTTATTTGGTAAGAATAATCTTAGTGAAAAGATTATCCTAAAGTATTAACATTATTTAAATCGTGGAAAGCTTGGATTAATCGATCTTTGAAAGTAACTTCTCCAGCTCTTAACCACACGCGTGGATCATAATATTTTTTGTTAGGAGATTCTGGACCTTCAGGGTTTCCAATTTGTCCTTGTAAATAAGCTGCATTTTCGTCAAAATATTTACGAATTCCTTCCATAAATGCATATTGTAAATCTGTATCAATATTCATTTTGATAACTCCGTAGCTAATTGCCTCTCTAATTTCTTCTAAAGTAGAACCAGAACCTCCGTGGAATACGAAGTTAACAGCGTTGTCTACACCATACTTTTCGTTGATGTATTTTTGCGAGTTATCTAAAATTTTAGGAGTCAAGACAACATTTCCTGGTTTGTAAACACCGTGTACATTACCAAATGCTGCTGCAATCCAGAAATTATCAGAAATAGATTTTAAGTTTTCGTAAACGTAAGCAACTTCTTCTGGTTGAGTGTATAATAAAGAATTGTCAACATTAGAATTGTCAACACCATCTTCTTCTCCGCCTGTAATACCTAATTCCATCTCCAAAGTCATTCCAACTTTAGACATTCTTTCTAAGTATCTTTTGCACGTTTCTACGTTTTCTTCTAAAGGCTCTTCAGATAAATCTAACATGTGAGAACTAAATAAAGTCTTTCCGAATTTATTAAAATGTTCTTCGTTAGCGTCCATAATTCCATCAATCCAAGGCAATAATTTTTTTGCACAGTGGTCTGTATGTAAAATTACAGTAGCTCCGTAAGACTCAGCTAAAGTGTGAATATGTTTTGCTCCCGCAATAGCACCTTTGATAGCAGAAAGTTGATTTTCTCCTTTTAATCCTTTTCCGGCATTAAAAGCAGCACCTCCGTTAGAAAATTGAATAATAACTGGAGAGTTTACTTCAACTGCAGCTTCCATTGCAGCGTTAATAGTATCTGAACCGATGACATTACACGCTGGTAAAGCGTATTGATTTGCTTTTGCATCATTGATAATGTCTTGAACTAATGAACCGGTAGCAACACCGGCAGGAAATTTTCTGCTCATTATGTTAGTATTTTGTGAAACAAATATAGATGTTTTTTTAGAAAGGATAATTAATTCCGAAGTGGATTCTTGGTTTAAGCAAATTAAAATTGTCAAATTGCCAGCGATCACCTAATTCATAAGAAGGGTCATAAATTTTGTAACCCAAATCAAATCTTACAATTGCAAACGTACCAATGTGATAACGGAAACCTAATCCAGAACCAATTCCGAATTCTTTGTAAAAATCTTTGAACTTAAATAATGTTTCTGGACGATTTTTATTAACACCCCAAATATTACCAGCATCAAGAAAATATGCACCTTCCAAACTTCCAAAAAGATTGAAGCGATATTCAGCATTGAATAATAATTTCATGCTTTCAAATTCTAAACTTTGATTTTTAGAATCGATACGTGGTTTACTTCCAGGACCTAAAGTTAACGGTGCCCAACCACGAACATCATTTGCTCCTCCAGCCGAATAACTTCTTACGAAGGGTGCAACATCTGAGTTTCCATATGGTTGAATGATTCCGAATAAGAAACGTCCCGCTACGCTAGAATTTGAATTTAATTTGAATTTTCGTCTAACATCCACATCAAATTTTACGAATTGAGAATAAGGAATTCCAAAGATCAAACCTGCTTGATTTCCGTCTCGATCAGGTTCTGCTTTATTAAAACCAAAAGCCT
The DNA here is from genome assembly GCF_002478465.1 of Empedobacter sp. UBA7494. Taxonomy (NCBI): domain Bacteria; kingdom Pseudomonadati; phylum Bacteroidota; class Flavobacteriia; order Flavobacteriales; family Weeksellaceae; genus Empedobacter; species Empedobacter sp. UBA7494. The sequence continues at coordinate 13,127 of NZ_DLOC01000075.1, read as the reverse complement.
TGTCTAAACCTCTTAATACATTTCCTGCTAACTCAATTCTTGCTTGTATAAACCAAGGATTACTTTTTGGTCGAAATGAATTTTCTTGATTAAATGTAAATTGATAGATAAAAGAGTTGATTAATACATTTTGAGAAATATTAGCTTTTCTATATAACATATTCTCAAAATCAACATACAACTTTGCATCTTCTCCTGTTAATGAACTTTGGAATCCTTTGTCAGCTTCGATTGCGTCTGTTAATTCATCGTCCGTTACATAAATTGGTGCATTAGGATTGTATGCGTAATATAAATTTTTTACTTCGTTTTTTGTATTATTATCTTTTGTAAATACTTCATAATAGCGATCTTTTTTTCGATTACTAATAAATTCCGTATTAAATAAAGAGACTTTGTGTTGAAACTCCGAACTAGAAATATCCATATCAAAACCAAAACCATAAGTCGTTTTGTCTAAACCTACATTTTTCTGCGTACTTGCATTCATTCTAATAGCAGATTCGGCAGTAAAACGTTTTGGTAAAATATTATCAAGATTAATCGGTGTTAATAAATAAGGAAATTTCAACTTTGTTTCGATTGCGATTTCATAAGCATTTAAGAATGCTTTATTCATTGAGAAATCTTTGTTGACAGAACCTAAAGTTCCTTTCAAAGTTGTTTCTAAATTTTCTCCTCCTCCAAATAAATTTCTCGAAGTTAAAGTCATCCCGGGAGAAATAGCAAAGTTCATGTAGCGAGAAGCATAACTTTCGACAAAGAGATTCAAGTCATATTTCTTTTTTGGTGTAAAGAAAACGTCTACATTTAGGATAGAATCTTGTTTATTAATTCGAAATCCATGTAAGTTAATGTTCTCTTTCTTGAAAATATTACGTTTTGTCTGAATCTCTTGTCGTTGACGATACAGTTGACCAGGACGAATTACAAATGCATCTGTAAAATATCTTGGTCGATATTCTGGCTCTTTTGTATATAAAACGTTATAATCTTTATATTCTTCTTTGATTAATTTACTTTCATCATCAACAAAACTGCGAGAATCTGCATAAATATTTATCTTCCCAAAACGATATTGTGTAAAAGGTGTAATGCTATCCGTTTTCAAAGAATCTTGAATATATTTATCAATAAACATCGTTACATCAAGACGTTTGTTACTTTTTAATGTATCGGCTTCAAAATATAAATCTTCGCCCGAATCATTGAAATCATAGTAACCTCTATTCTTTAACAAATCGATGATACGATCGCGTTCTTCTTCAAATTTGTCAAAATTATATTGATCTCCGGGATGCAAAACAGTTTGTTTCCCAATTGGAGAATTAAGATATTCTTCTATTTTTTGATCAGATATTTTTTGATCATATGTTTCGATATAAGAAGGTTCACCTAACTTAATATCATAAATTGTTTCTGCTTTTTTTGCAACATAATCTTTATCATAGGAAACTGCTACTTTCGAATCGAAATAACCTTTATCATGAAATAATCTATTTAAGTTCTTTGCCGAAAATTCTGATTGTTGTTCATCCAACAAAACTGGCGCTTCACCTTGACTATAATAAAGACGTTCTTTCCATAAACTGTGCCCAACATATTCGCTCAGATTATTCTTCGTTAGTAAACTATCCAATAATTTCTGGTTACGAACCGAAGCATCTTGTCTATAATATTCCTGAAAAGTTTCATCAAATTTCGCAGGAGACCAATTATAAACCCATTGCCAAAGAGGGAAAAAACCAAGGAATTTACCAGCTGGTTTTTGTTTCACATAATCACTTAAATCTTTGTTGATTATAGTTTTTTTCTTCTTAATATCGGGATCTTCTTTATCGTATATAAATTTGTTCTTTACAAACAAATATTCTCCTTCAGGTACTTTTTTAGTTGTACTACAGCTATAAAAAAGTAAACCTAAACAAGAGATAAGTGTTATATTTGTTGTAATTTTTTTTTGCATAAATATGTTATCAAATAACGTTATTAAGATAATAACTTCTCTGGGTTCTAAAAAATATAGACAAAAATATAATTTGTTTGTCGTAGAAGGTGTTAAAAATATTGGGGAAGTTATAAAAAGTTCTATAAATATTAAAGAATTATTTATAATTGAAGACTTTTGGCCAGAAGCTACACACATCAAAAAGACTTTTATTGAAGAAAAAGATTTGAAAAAGATCAGTTTCTTAACGACTCCAAATATAGGTTTAGCACTTTGTGAATTACCTAATTATAACGAAAACATCAAGTTGAATGGTTTAAGTATTGCTTTGGATGATATTCGAGATCCAGGTAATTTAGGAACAATTATCCGCTTGGCTGATTGGTTTGGTGTAGAGGATATTTTGTGTACCAAAGAATCTGTTGATATGTACAACCCAAAAGTTGTGATGTCGACAATGGGCTCTTTTACACGAGTAAAAGTTCATTATATCGATTTGGAGAAATACTTGTCTGACTATAAAGGAAACATTTTCGGGACTTTTATGGAAGGAGAATCTATTTATGAACAAACACTTCCACAAGAAGGTATCTTGGTAATGGGGAACGAAGCGAATGGAATTTCTCCAGAAATCGAGAAGTTAACAACAAATAAACTAAGCATTCCGTTTTTTGGGAAAAATGGTTCTACCGAAAGTCTCAACGTTGCTGTTGCAACAAGTGTCATCTTAGGCGAATTTAAGTCTCAACTTTCTCACAAATCATAAAAAAAACTTAATGTTTATAAACGGGTAACTATTCCACAAATAAATATATACTTTAGTAGAAACAAACAATAAGATTAAGAAAAAACACATGAAATATGTAGCGGTTGTTCTTGCTTCTGCAATGCTGTTTATGGGAAGCTGTAGCAAGAAAAACGAACAAAAAGAAGAACTTAGAAAGAAGGATCCGCATGCTTTGCGCTATGATTCGTTGGATTGGAAAGCAGATTTCAAGCCAATGAAGTACACACAAGCAGAACTTAATGATTACAGAAATAAACTAAACACTTATTACAAAGACTTTTGGGTTGACGGAAAAGTGAGCGGAGGTTTGTTGGTTGTGAAGAATGGGCAAGTACTTTTAGAGCAATATCAAGGGATGGCAGACGAAAGACATAAGCGTCCAATCACTGCAGAAACACCTATTCACATCGCATCTATCTCGAAAGTTTTTACCTCAATGGCGGTTCTTAAGCTTGTAGAAAAAGGTAAAATCAAATTAGATCAAAAAGTAAATACAATATTAGAAGGTTTTCCTTACGATGATATCACGGTTCGTAATTTGCTAAATCACCGCAGTGGTTTGCCAAATTATGCCAACGTTTTGTGGAATAACAAGAAGGTAATGATGGATCGCGAGAAACCAATTTCTAATCAAGATGTGTTAGATATCTTTAGAGAATTTGACGTTAAACAAATTCGTCCCGCAGACAAAGGGTTTTATTACTCGAATACTAACTTTGCTTTTCTTGCTCTTGTCATTGAAAAGATTATGAAAATGCCTTATCCGAAAGCAATGAAATACATGGTTTTTGACCCTCTTGAGATGAATAACACCTTTGTTTTTGAGTATGATCGCGATAAAGATACAGTAGCTCGTTCTTACAAATACAATGGTTACGAGTGGGCTTGGGATGATTTTGACCGCACGTATGGAGACAAAAATATCTACTCAACGCCAAGAGATCTGTATAAGTTAGATGTTGCCATGTATTCAGACGATTTCTTACCGAAGAAGATCAAGAAAGAAGCTTTCAAAGGATATAGTTATGAGCAGAAAGGTTTCAAAAATTATGGGCTTGGAATGCGCTTGTTAGAATATGACAATGGTAAAAAATTATTGTATCACAATGGTTGGTGGCACGGGAATAACACAGTTTTTGTACACGATGTTAACAATCAATTTACGGTAATTGCATTAGGAAACAAGCAGAATAAGAATATATATAGTGCATTTAAATTGGCTGGACTTACAGGAACTTATCCGCTAAAAGCACCAAATAAAGATTCGATGAGATTGCATCAAAAACCAATTGTACCAAAAAGAACAGCAAAACTTTCGACCAAAGTTTCAAGATAATAGCAAGGCTTTCTTATATAAGAAAGCCTTTTTTATTTTTATGATATAATGTATTTTATTGATAATCAATAGTTTTATTTTGTTAATTAAATATAAAGTATTAACTTAGAGATAATTAACTATTAATATGTAAATACTTTTAATTATGGCTGTAAAATACAACGTTATTCAGAAGGCTTACCCAGGAGATCCTATGGCGCCTAAAAAGTTCTACGCAAATTCTATTGCAGATGGTGAAGTATCACTTCGAAATTTGAGTAAAGAAATTGCGCAAACCTCATCTATTAGTGAGAGTGATGTATATGCAACATTGATTGATTTGGCTAAAATGTTATCGAAACATTTGTCTGATGGAAAGATTGTTCGCTTAGGAGATTTTGGTTCTTTTCAAATAAGTATAAGTAGCGAAGGAATGGATGCAATGAACAAAGTAAATTCTTCTTCTATAAAAAGTGCTAAAATACTTTTTAGACCTGGTCTAGATTTACGAGATACTTTAGCTACTTTAAAGTATGAGAAAAAGAAATAGTTGAGATAATTTTTCTAACTTCTAATTGAAGTAAATAAAAAACGTCAAGTGGTTTTCATTAAAATCACTTGACGTTTTGTTTAAAACCTCCTTATGTTTTATATAAAAGATAAGGAGGTTTTATAAAAAGTTTATTTATATCTCAATTGAATAATCATTAACAACATAGAAACATAGACTATGAAAACTAAAAAATATTTAGATGAATTAACTTATGAAATAATAGGTTCTGCTATAGAAGTTCATAAAATAATGGGTAGAGGATTATTAGAAAGTGTTTATCATCAATGCTTAAAAGAAGAATTAAATCATAGGAAAATAAATTTTCTCACAGAAATGAAGGTTCCAGTTGTCTATAAAGAAAAACTGCTTGATCTTGATTTTCGTTGTGATCTCTATGTAGAAAATAGTATAGTTGTTGAGTTAAAAGCTGTGCAAGATATTGTTCCTACTTATGAAGCTCAATTATTAACTTATATGAAACTACTGAAATGTCCAAAAGGAATACTAATCAACTTCAATTGTTTTAACATATTTAATGAAGGATAAAAAACGTATGTTAATGAGTTTTTTACTCATCTTCCAAATTATTAAACCGATGTATTTATATTGTAAAAACAGATAGGTTTTAAATTTTGTTTTGGTAAAATATTAACCACATAGAAACATAGAAATTGATTAATTGTGATTTATTTATAAACTTTCAGTTATTAACTTAAGTAAAGTTACTGTGAAAACTATAAGTCCATTCTAATATTTCTAAGAATTAAACCTATGTATCTATGTAGATAAAAAAGAAATATTTTAAATTTTCTTTTGGTAAAATCTTAACTACATAAAAACATAGAAATTGATTAATTGTGATTTGTTTATATACTTTCAGTTGTTAACTTAAGTAAAGTTATTGTGAAAACTAAAAGTCTATTCAAATCTTTATCAATATTTAACCTATGTCTCTATGTGGTTAAAAAAGATAAAATATTAATCACATAGAGACATAGATAAAGATATAACTTGTGTTTTAAATTATTTAAAAAAAGAAAATATAAAACTTTATAAGTTTCTTACTGCTTAATATCCATAATATCTCGCAATACATTCCCAAAGATATTAAACCCAAGAACCAATAACATAATAGCTAATCCCGGTAGAATTGCTAAATGTTGTTTCCCTAAAATAATATGATTATAATGTTCTTTGATGATGTTTCCCCAAGACGGAGTAGGAGGTTGTGCGCCAATTCCAAGAAAACTAAGACCACTTTCTACTAAAATTGCCGAAGCAAAATTGGCAGCAGATATAACAATAATAGGTGCAACAACGTTAGGTAATATTTGGTTGAAGATAATTCTTGTGTCCGAAAATCCTAAAGCTTTTGATGCTTCTACGAATTCTTTTTCTCTGTACGATAGGAATTGTCCACGAACTACACGTGCAACTTCTACCCACATCGTTAGTCCAACTGCGATAAATATCTGCCAAAAACCTTTTCCGATAGCTAAGGTAATTGCAATAACCAATAGTAATGTTGGGATAGACCACACAACGTTTATCAACCACATTATTATGTTATCTGTTCGTCCCTTGTAATAACCTGCAAGAGCGCCCAAGGAGATTCCGACAACTAATGAAATGAAAACAGCGATAAATCCGATAAGAAAAGAAATTCTTGTCCCGATAATTAACCTTGAATAAAAGTCTCTTCCGTAAGAATCTGTTCCAAGTAAATAGGTTTTTGTGTAGATAAAATCTTTCTCTATATCTTGCTTTTTGATGTTATGCTTTGTCCAAGTTGACAAATCTATCTTTACTGCTTCACCACTTAGTCCGTTCCCTATATATGGAACATAAGTAATGCTTTGTCCATCTCTTTTGTAAGATGTGATACTTATTTGTTCGGTATCGATCTCTTTCCCGAATATAAAATCAGAAAAGTTCGTTTTTCCTGAATAATTAGGTAAGGGGATTTCGATTGTTTTTTGCTGATAACCTATAGGTGAATATGCAATGGTTAGGTCCTGTCTGTTTGCATTTTCCGTTTTGTCGGACGCAAAGACATAAGCAAAAATAGAAATGATTGCAGCTAATACTATTACACTAAAAGAAAGAACACCAAGGGTGTTCTTTCTTAATTTATTGAATATGATTTGAGAAAATGAACCGTTTTCTTGTTCCATTATTTAATGTCTCTTAAAACGTTAACAGCTTCGTTTAAATAAAAGTCTTTTTGCATTCCTTTGAACCAATTGTTACGTTTAGCTTTTAGAACAGTATCTGTTTTTGTAGTTGCCAAATCGTTTTGATTCATTGTAAATTTGAAATTGTTTTTATACTTGTCTAAAGCTTCAAATTTCTTGATTTTATCTTCGCGAGTTTTACGGTACGTTTTGTAATCTTCTAAGTTCAAAGGAATCTCTTTTACATCTTCCATTGATTTGATGAACTTGAAACTTTCGTTCATTAATGCTAAGTGAGCATTGTTCGCTAAACGAGTTTTACTGTTCGCTTTAATCTTCGCTAAATCGAAAGCAGAAGGCCATTTTGCAATAACCAATGGTTTGATTTGATCCCAGTTCAAGGCTTCTGAACGAGAAGCTTCGCTGATATCTTCGTAAGTGAATTGATCAACTAATGCAATGTCCGATTGAACTCCTTTCAATTGTGTAGAACCTCCGTTTACTCGGTAGAATTTTTGTATTGTTAACTTAATAGCGCCTAACTCATCACTTCCCGACTGACGATCTAAAGGCAAGATTGTTTGTACAGTACCTTTACCAAAGGTTTGCGGAGAACCCACGATAACAGCGCGACCATAGTCTTGCATTGCTGCAGCAAAAATCTCTGACGCAGATGCAGAAAGCTCGTTAACCATTACTACTAAAGGTCCGTCGTATGCGATAGAATTATCTTTGTCTTCGTGAATTTTAAGCATTCCGTCCGAACGTCTCACCTGAACAATTGGTCCTTGATTGATGAACAATCCAGAGATTTTAACTACCTCTTCAAGAGAACCACCTCCATTATTGCGAACATCGAAGACAAGACCTTTGATGTTTTCTTTCTTCAAGATTTCAATTTCTTTCTTGATATCATCCGAAGGATAACGTCCGCCTTCTTTTCCCATTGGAGTGTAGAACTCAGGTAAATAGATGATTCCGTATTTATCTCCTTTCTCGTCCGTAATAACAGATGAGCGAGCAAACACTTCCTCTGATTCAATCACTTCACGAATCAAAGAGATTGTTTGTTGAGAACCGTCTTTTTTCTGAATAGTCAAGACAACTTCTGTTCCTTTCTTCCCTTTAATTAGGCGAATAGCATCGCTTAAAATCATCCCAACGATGTTTTTAGCTTCACCATTTTTCCCTTGTGCAACTTTAATGATCTTGTCACCAACTTCTAATTTATTGCTCTTCCAAGCTGGTCCGCCAACAATTAATTCAGCAATTGTAGCGTAACCTCTTTTGTCTTGTATTTTGGCTCCAATTCCTTCCATTTGTCCAGACATTTCGAATTCGAAATCCTCTTTACTTGTTGGAGAGAAGTATGTTGTGTGCGGATCGTATTGTTCTGTGAACGAGTTCATGTAAATAGAAAAATAGTTCTCGCGTTTTGTTTGTTTTATACGACGGAAATAGTCAGAAATCAAGTCTTTAACTTCTTCACGCGCCATCTTTTCTACTTCTGCAAAAGGCGTATCTTTTGTGATTTTCTTTTTCTCATCTGCCAAAGGATCTTTTATAGGTTTTATAGAAGAAGAGTTGTCTAATGTATCTTTCTTTTGACCTTTTAATTCGTCTTGCATTGAAATGATTTCTAACATCACGTTATATTTCAAATATTTGCGCCACAAATCTTTTGATTCGTTCTTATCTTTCGCGAATTTTGATGTTTTATAATCGATGTTGAAATTCTCTTTTTGATTAAAATCAAAAGGTTTTGACAAGGCATCCATCGAATATTTTTCAGCTTCAGCAATACGTTTGTAGATTGTATCAACAGTTGAATTGTAGAAACCTAAGTTTTCTGATTTGTAATAATCATCTAAATTGTGATAATCTTTTTTGAATAGATCATAATCAGATTGCAATAAAAAACGTTTGCTTGGATCAATGTATTCTAAATATTTATTGAAAACATTTTCCGAAAATTTATCATCTACAGTAGCAGGTTTGTAATGTAGGTAAGTTAGGGTGTTTCGTGTATTTTTTACGATTAACTTTTCTCTTTCTTCATCTGTGTCTAGCATGGGTTTGCAAAAGCAAAAAGCAAGCAAACTCATTGATAAAAACGATAGTAATACATACGTTTTTTTAATTAACATATTGCGTTGGTATTATATAAATTAATAATTTAAGACTCCTTCAAATATAAAACAAAAAAGAAATTAGAAGGAAGTTTTTTACATTTGTAAAAATGATGAATAAAAGTAAGAATAAAATATGGAAAGACCGCTAATTTTAGTTACAAATGATGATGGAGTAACTGCGCCTGGAATAAGAGCGTTGATAGAGATTGCAAAAGGATTTGGAGAAGTTTATGTTGTTGCGCCAGATAGTCCGCAAAGTGGAATGGGGCATGCGGTGACAATAAATTCGACATTGTTTTGTGATGAAATAGAAGTTGATCAAGATGTAAAAGAGTATGCGTGTTCTGGAACGCCAGTGGATTGTGTGAAATTGGCTGTTTCGCAAATTTTACCTCGTAAACCAGATTTGTGTATTTCGGGAATTAATCACGGATCGAATTCGTCGGTGAATGTGATTTATTCGGGAACAATGTCTGCAGCTGTAGAAGCTGGAATAGAAGGGATTCCTGCGATTGGTTTTTCGTTGTGTGATTTTGCTTATAATGCAGATTTTAAAGCTGGAGAAGATTTTATTAAAACAATTATTGATCAAGTTTTAAAACATAAATTACCAAAAGGTGTCGTGTTGAACGTTAATATTCCGAAGTTGAAAGAACATGAAATAAAAGGAATAAAAGTTTGTCGTCAAGCTGATGCTAAATGGGAAGAAAAATTTGATAAACGTGAAGATCCACGTGGAAGAACGTATTATTGGATGAGTGGAGAATTTAAAAATCTTGATAAAGGTGAAGATACGGATGAACGTGCTTTAGAGGAGGGTTATGTTTCTGTTGTACCAGTTCGTTATGATTTGACAGCCCATCATTTTTTACCAGATTTAAGAAATTGGGATTTGTTCTAAGTTCGTTAAATCTACATTCAGAATTATAAAGCATAAAAAAGGACTTCAATTGAAGTCCTTTCTTTTTAAAATATTGAAATAATTATTTTACTAATTTTTTCTCAGCGTCACGATAGAAATTTTCTTTTTGATCGTTTCCTAAAGTTTTGTAAGCTTGAATTAAGTTACGAATAACTTGACGATTTTCTGGTTGAATTTCGTACATTTTTTCAAGATAAGGAGCTGCTTCTGTAAACAAAGCTTTGCGTTTTACTTCGTTTGCATTGTAAATTTCTTTCTCTTTTTTAGATGTTCCTAAATTGTTGTTCATTGTTTCAACAATTTCTTTGTCTGGTTGTAAAATAGCTAAAACTAAATTGTTGTAAGACTCGAAATGTTTAGGATTTAATTCAATCGCTTTTTTGAACAAGTTTTTAGATTCTTCTGCTTTAGAAGCGTCATCTAAATATAAAACTCCTAAGTTGTAATAATTTTGTGCATCGTTTGGATTAATTTTAATCGCTTCTTCGATGCGTTTTATCATTTTATCAGAGTTTCCAGAAACTTGGTAAATTCCAGTTGCGATATTGTTGATATCAGCATCTTTTGGATATTTTGTAGTTGCTTCTTCTACGATAGCATCGTATTTTTTCGCATTGTACAATCCATTAAGTGCTAAAACATACATATCACGGTTGTAATCTTTTGTTTGATTAGCTGATTTCCCAGTGAATCCTTTTGCTGCTAATTCTTTCAAAATCGTTAACGATTTGTCATAATCAGCTGCGTTGTAAAAACAGATTGCTGCTTGATATTTGTAGATATCTTCTTTTGTACCTAAAGCTTCAACTAAGTTGAAAACATTTAAGAATTTTGTTCCAGCTTCAGCAAATTGTTTTGCGTCCATTGCTTTGTTTGCAGCGTCTAATTCTTTGTTTGCTAAATTAGAAACTTCAGATTGCAACAAAAAACCATATTTTGGTTGTAAAGCAACCTCTTTTGCTTTTGCGTAATTACCACCAGCTGTAGCTTTATCTAAATCGGCTTGAGAATAGTAAAATTCGTCTTTTTTAGAGTCTTTATTTTTGACTTGCCAAACTTTACCGTTTTCGTATTTAGATAATTTTGCTAAATCTTGACTTGCTTTTGTAACATCACCTTTTGCTAAGTTTTCTTTTGCTGATTTATTGTATTTTTCAGCTAAAACGGTAGGTTCTGTTGTTAATTCTTCTGTATTAGTTTGAGCAAATGACGTTGACATTGCTAAAACTAAACCTAAACTAAATAATAATTTTTTCATTGATTATTCATTATTTGGATCCTCGACAGTAGTTTCTTCTGTCTGAGTTTCGTTGTTTTCGTCTGTGTTTTCTATAACAATTGGATTTCCCTCTTCATCAAGTTCTACTTCGTCTTCCAATTCTTCTTCAACTTGTACTTTTGCAATTGCTGCGATTTCGTCGTTCTTTTTCAAGTTAATCAATCGAACACCTTGTGTTGCACGACCCATTACACGAATTTCATCTAAACCAGTTCTAATAGCAACTCCAGATTTATTAATGATCATTAAATCATCTTCGTCTGTAACAGCTTCAATCGCGATTAATTTTCCTGTTTTATCAGTAATATTAAGTGTTGTTACACCTTTACCTCCACGATTTGTTTCACGATAATCTTCGATAGAAGAACGTTTTCCGTAACCTTGTTCAGAAACAACTAATACAGTTTCTTTTTCTACATCAGTGACAACAATCATCCCAATAACCTCATTATCTGGTTGATCTCCTAAATTGATACCACGAACTCCAGAAGCAGTACGACCCATTGGACGAACTTTCTCGTCTTCGAAACGAATAGCTTTACCATATTTAGAAGCGATCATAATTTGAGATTTACCATCTGTTAATAAAGCTTCTAATAATGTATCACCTTCGCGAACTGTAATTGCGTTGATACCGTTAACACGTGGACGAGAATAAGCTTCTAAAGATGTTTTCTTGATGATACCATTTTTAGTTACCATAATTACGTAATTATTATTTACGTATTCTTCGTTCATTAAATCGTGTGTAAGGATATATGCTTTTACTTTATCATCTGGCTCGATGTTAATCAAATTCTGAATTGCACGACCTTTTGATGTTTTAGAACCTTCTGGAATTTCGTACACACGCATCCAATAACATTTTCCTTTTTCTGTAAAGAATAACATGTATTGGTGGTTAGATGCCGAAACCATATATTCTAAGAAATCTTCGTCACGTGTTGTAGCGGCTCTATTACCAACTCCTCCACGAGATTGTTTACGATATTCAGAAAGTGGTGTACGTTTGATGTAACCCATGTGAGAAATCGTTAAAACAACTTGCTCATCAGGAATTAAATCTTCGATATTTAAGTCTCCACCTGCGTAATCGATATCTGTACGACGTTCGTCACCATATTTTTTACGAATTTCTAATAACTCATCTTTGATAATTTGCATACGTAAATCTTCGTTTGCTAAAATATCTTTCAAATGGTTAATCATTTTCATGATTTCTTCGTACTCTTCACGAATTTTATCAATCTCAAGACCAGTTAATGTACGTAAACGTAAATCTAAGATTGCACGTGCTTGAATTTCTGATAACTCGAAAGCTTCCATTAACCCTGTGCGCGCTTCGTCTGGTGTTGCAGATTCGCGAATGATTTTAATTGCACGATCAAGATCATCTTGTGTTCCGATTACTTTCATGTAACCTTCTAAGATATGAGCTCTTTCTTGTGCTTTTCTCAATTCGTATTCCGTACGACGAACAATCACTTCGTGACGGTGTTCTACGAAATGATAAATCATGTCTTTCAAATTTAATTGCTCTGGTCTACCTTTTACCAACGCAATATTATTTACACTGAAAGATGATTGTAATTGAGTAAATTTATATAGTTTATTTAAAACGACGTTAGGAACCGCATCCATTTTAAGGACATAAACGATACGCATACCTTTACGGTCAGATTCGTCACGAATCTCAGAAATACCATCTAATTTACCATCTTTTACCAACTCAGCAGTTTTTGCAATCATATCTGCCTTGTTAACTTGGTAAGGAATTTCTGTAGCGATAATACAATCGCGACCATGTACTTCTTCGAAATTAGTTTTTGCACGTAAAACAACACGTCCACGTCCAGTTTCGAAAGCTTGTTTTACACCATCATAGCCATAGATAGTACCTCCTGTTGGGAAGTCTGGCGCTTTGATGTATTGTGTTAATTCGTCAATTGTAATCTCACGATTGTCGATGTATGCAATTGTTCCGTCAATAACTTCTGTTAAGTTATGTGGCGCCATA
>NZ_DLOC01000074.1:0-37871 GCF_002478465.1 Empedobacter sp. UBA7494 | reverse complement strand
GATGGAAAACAATCTTTATTATTTGGGCCATTTGCAACATTCTCAACAAAATTCTTAAAATACGGATCTAATTGCGATTTATTCAAATCTGTAAACTTAGGAAACGTAGGATTTTTGATGAATTGTGGTTTAAACAATATCGATTTAACAAAATACTTGGTAGAACAAGTGATGTTGTCTAAAGCGAAAAAAGTAGAAGAATTACAAGAATATTTCCCAGAGGCGAAATTAGAAGATTGGTTCGAACAAACTGCAGGACAACGTGTTCAAGTAATCGAAAAACAAGACGGAAAAGGAGTTTTGAAATTTGGTACAGAAATCGTAACATCTCAAGATGGAACAATGTCTGCCTTATTAGGAGCGTCTCCAGGAGCATCTACATCTGTTAGCGCAATGTTGAACTTGATGAAACAATGTTTCCCAGACTTGATGAAAAACAACTGGAACGAAGCGATCAAAGAAATGATTCCTTCTTACGGAGAAGATTTAGCGCAAGCTGAATTAGTTGAAGCATCAAGAGCTCGTACAACTAAAGTGCTTAAAATTTTAGATTAAGATTTTTCTTACCTCATATAATTATAAATCCTGATATTCATTTATCAGGATTTTTTTTTGCACTAAACTTAAGAGCATAAAAAAGGTTTGAGAATAAATTCTCAAACCTTTTAATTTTTTCTGAACATCTTAGTCTTTCTAGTCTTCGCTTTTGATAATTTCGTATTCAACTTGCATCACTCCTGTGTTGGTGTGACCAATTTCGCTGAATGCAGCTTGACTTAAGTCTAAAACTCTAGATTTAGCGTATGGACCTCTGTCGTTGATTTCTACAACCACAGATTTACCATTTCTGATATTCGTAACTTTTACTTTCGTACCAAATGGTAAAGACTTATGGGCAGCTGTTAGTTCGTGTTTGTCATACGTTTCACCACTAGCTGTCTTGCGTCCGTGGAATTTGTCTCCATACCAAGAAACAACTCCTGTCGAGATTTTTCGAGCGCTATTCTCGATAAGTTCTCCAACCAACTTTTCATCTTCAACTGATAATGTATCTTTTTTGATGGTATCATTATCAATATCTTTACTAAATCTTTTCTCAGAAGCTGGCATAATAATTGTGTCATTATTACCAGAATCCTTAAAAATTTTACCATCAGCATTTGCTATTGGAAAAATCATTAACATTGCTATAAACGCTGTAATGCTTTTCGTCATCCTTTAGATATTTCTGATTTACTTTGCAAATTTAAGGGTATAAACAGCTTCTTATTTAGAATTATTCTAATCGATTGATTTTTAATTCTAAAATCTCTTGTGCTTTGCGAATTTAGATGCCTACAGCGATTTGTTAATTTAATGTTAAAATAAACTTGTAATCATAATTTTTTTGGCAATTATTTACTTAAATCGGATATATTACTGATTATCAATAAATAATCATTTTATATAATTTGAAGAAATTTATCAAATAAAGAAATAAAAAAGGTAAAGTTTTGTAAACTTTACCTTTTCTTAATTTTTAAAGATTTAAAAATCAATTATAAACTAGCTAAAATGTCTTTTACTTTAGCCGAAATTAATTTTCCTTCCGCTTTACCAGCTAATTTAGAAGCAGCAGCCCCCATTACTTTTCCCATATCTTTTGGAGAAGTTGCGCCAACCTCTGCAACAATTTCTGTAATTGCAGCTGTTAATTCTTCGTCTGATAATTGAGCAGGTAAAAATTGTTGAATAACTTCTGCTTGCGCCAATTCTTTTTCAGCTAATTCTGCACGGTCATTTGCTTCGAATTGTTCAGCAGCTTCTTTACGTTGTTTTACTAATTTTTGTAATAAAGCAATTTCTTGATCTTCTGATAATTCACCGTTAGCACCAGATGTTTTTGCTAATAATAATTCAGATTTTACAGCTCTTAAAGCTTCTAAAGCAACAGTATTTTTAGCTTTCATCGCTTCTTTTAACTGTGCCATTATTTGAGTTTCTAAATTCATTTGTTTTGCTTTTAGACTACAAATTTAAGACAAAAAAAGGCTCATCGCAAAAGCAATGAACCTTTTCTATAATAAGAATATTTTTTACGAGTGATCGTTTGTTAATCTACGTTATCGTGTAGAAAATTGTTTGGACGAATTTGTGTTTCGTTATTACGATTTGTTCCGACAGAAAAATCAGAAGATTGATTATCATTACGATCAGATAAATTCAATCCTTGACGTTTGTAAGCAGGAATTGCTTCGTATTCGTCTACTTGAGAATTCGTCATCGTATTGTTGAATTTAAAATTAAATTGTTTCAAACGATTTCTTCTCTCTTCAATCATACTATTTAATTCAGGATCATTTGATTGCTCAATTGGTTGACTAAATGGATCTATAGCAACCTGTACTTCTTCAGCTTGTGGAGCAGTAGAATGAGCTATATTAGATTGAATTGGCTCTACATTTCCATATCCTTCGTTCTTTGGAGCTTGGTATCCAGCATAATTATTTTGAGGATAATTTGACTGTTCTGAAGCTACAGGATTAGAATATGAATTATATGTTTGATTATTATTTACATTATTCGTTGGTTCTTGCGGACGATTAAAATCAGATTTCAAACGTGGTTCGAAATCGTCGTAAGAACGTCTTTCTTGAACTGGCTCATCTTCAATATCATCTAAAACATAACGCTTTGGAGAATTGTTTTCTTCGAAAGATTCTTCTGGCGTATTGTGATAAGTTTGTTGTTGAAAACTTTGGTTAATATCTGCTTGACGATAATTATTTTGAGGAGCCTTTGGCGTTTGATTTTGTTGAGACGTTTGTGGTGCTTGTTGAGAAGCATTAGAACGACCAAAGTCTAACGTCATTGGTTTTACACGATTTACAAAAGGTTGCTCAACTGATAATGTTTTATTTATTGGTTGCTCTT
This sequence comes from Empedobacter sp. UBA7494, assembly GCF_002478465.1. Lineage (NCBI taxonomy): Bacteria > Pseudomonadati > Bacteroidota > Flavobacteriia > Flavobacteriales > Weeksellaceae > Empedobacter > Empedobacter sp. UBA7494. Next base: position 34,958 of record NZ_DLOC01000074.1, on the reverse strand, counting down.
CCTCTAATGTGTGTACAATTTTTTGTTCCTCTTTTCCTGTATAAGCTTGATCTTCTGTAGGAAAACCAGTTGCCACAACAGTTACAGAGATAGAATCTCCTAAATCTAAGTCTTCACCAATACCCATGATAATATTTGCACTATTACCAGCTTCTTGTTGAATGTAATCATTGATGATACCGATTTCATCCATTGTAATTTCGTTATTACCAGACAAAATCAATAACAATACGTTACGTGCACCTGTAATTTTGTTGTTGTTTAACAATGGAGAATCTAAAGCAGAAGAAATTGCATCTTTCGCTTTGTTTTCACCAGAACCTTGCGCAGATCCCATGATTGCTGTACCAGAATTTTTAAGTACTGTACGCGCATCACGTAAATCGATGTTCATTGCATAGTGTTGTGTAATAACTTCTGCAATTCCTTTAGCCGCTGTTGTTAAAACCTCATCAGCTTTCGAGAAACCATTTTTGAAACCTAAGTTTCCGTATAATTCACGTAATTTATCATTGTTGATAACAATTAATGAATCTACGTTTTGTCTTAATTTTTCGATACCTTTTTCGGCTTGTTCCAACCTCATTCTTCCTTCGAAAAAGAATGGCGCTGTAACAATCCCAACTGTTAAGATATCCATTTCTTTTGCAATACCAGCAATTACTGGTGCTGCTCCGGTTCCTGTACCACCACCCATTCCGGCAGTAATAAAGACCATTTTAGTTCCTTCGTCTAAAACAGCTTTTACATCATCCATACTTTCGATAGCAGATTGCTCTCCTACCTCAGGATTTGCTCCAGCTCCTAAACCTTCTGTTATTGCTTGTCCTAATTGAATTCTTGTTGGTACTGGACTATTTGCTAATGCTTGAGAGTCCGTATTGCAAATTACAAATTCTACACCTGCAATTCCTTGTTCAAACATGTAGTTTACGGCATTACTACCTCCACCACCTACTCCGATTACTTTGATAGCTTGAGATCGGCTCTTTGGTAAGTTGAACACAATATCTCCTGTTAACATATCACTCATATTCTTCTTATTAAATTGGTTCGTAATTTATTCTAGTTTATTCTTATTATTCAGTTTCGTTGATCATTTGGATAAATTTATCCGTCCATTTCGAAAAGAAATTTTTCTTTTCTGGTTTAGATTTAGCTTCTTTCTTTTCACCAATTTCTTGATCCAAAAATTCGTCAACTATTTCTTCTCTTTTTGGTTTTTGGATTACCGATTCCTCCTCTACTATAACTTCTGCTTTTGCAGTTTTTTTGTGCTGAGTTGGTTGAATTCCAATTTCTAATTCTTCTTGGTTATTTAAGTTATTAATTACTGGTTTTTCATAAATTTCGTGCTGATAATTCGCCGCTAATTCTTCTAAACCTTTCATCAATAAACCTACAGATGTTGCATATTCTGGACCACTAATTTCTTCTGCTTTAGCACCAACAATATGTTCGTTAGAGTATCCAATTCTTACATCCATTCCTGTTACATATTCTGTTAACTGACGAATGTGTTTCAATTTAGATCCACCACCTGTTAAAACGATTCCTGCAATCAATTTTTTGTTTTGATCTTCGCAACCGTAGTTTTTCAATTCCAAATATACTTGTTCCAAAATTTCCTGCACACGTGCATGAATAATTTGTGACAATCTTTTTAATGATATTTCTTTTGCTTCGCGTCCTTTTAAACCAGGAATCGATACAATTTCAGTTTCTTTATTTTCTCCTGGCCAAGCAGAACCAAATTTTTCTTTTAAAGCTTCGGCTTGCTTTCCAATAATAGAACATCCAACTTTAATGTCTTCTGTAATCACATTTCCTCCAAACGGAATAACAGATGTGTGTCGAATAATATTATCCTTAAAAATTGCAATATCCGTTGTTCCACCACCTATATCAATCAATGCAACACCAGCTTCTTTTTCTTCTTCGCTAAGCGCAGCACTAGATGATGCAATTGGTTCTAAAGTAATACTTGCCAAACGTAAACCAGCAGCTTTTACACAACGTGCAATATTTCGGATCGATGAAACTTGTCCTACAACCACATGGAAATTAGCCTCTAAACGGCTTCCGTACATACCGATTGGTTCGCGGATTTCACCTTCGTTATCAACCTTAAATTCTTGAGGAAGAACATGGATAATTTCTTCTCCAGGTAACATGACTAATTTGTAAACTTGATTTGTTAATAACTTTAAATCAGTATCATCAATCACGTCTTCTGAATTGGTACGAGTAACGTAATCACTATGTTGTAAACTACGAATATGTTGTCCGGCAATACCAACAGTAACATCAGTAATTTTGACACCAGATGATCTTTCAGCCTTATCAATTGCCTCTTTTATCGAGTTAATGGTTTGTGTAATATTATTTACAACACCTCTGTGTACACCTAAGCTTTTTGCTTGTCCGTGTCCAAGAATTTCGATTTTTCCGTTCTCATTTTTTCGTCCGACAAGCGCTACAATCTTTGTAGTCCCTATGTCTAAGCCAACTGCAATCTTACTATTGTTCTCCATTTTTTATTCGTTTGGTTGCTACAACTTGGTTTACAAATTTCAAGCTCAATTTTTCATAATCTTCAGTTCCTATAAAATCAATGTATTGATTATAGAATAATTTTAGATTATGTAACTTCTGTTCAAAGTTGTTTAAAGTTCCTAATTCTATATAATAGTTTCCTGTGTTTACAATTAAATTAAAAGAACGTTGTCCCACTTTTTGAATGGCTATGATGTGATTTTTTAATAAATCGTCTGCTTTCAAAGCTTGAACAAATTTACTCAAATCCTCATATTCATTCGGTTTTACATCACCAGAAACTAAGATTACATCTGCTGAATTTAATTTAGATAAAGGCATTTTCCCGCCTTTTGTTGTCAAATAAAATTCATTTTTCAGCGTCTTTATTCTTGCTACTGCTGAGTTTGCTTTTATGTCAAGTCGTAAATGTCCGTTGATATCCTTACTTACTTGTACAGAATCCACAAAAGGACTCTCACTTACTTTTTGTTCGATTTCTTTTACATTCACCTCTCGTAGAGATTGTTTCAGAATGTCTTTTCCATCTTTGTTGATAATTTCTCTTATCGATTCATCATTAATAAAATAATTATCAACTGGCTGAACAAACGCCACGTCAATTTTTTTCACAGTACGCGAAGCATTCTTAATTACCGTAAAACTAATCAAACCGATTAGCAAGGCAACTCCAAAAATCACTTTTATGATTTTCAATTTACGCTTCACTTAACCACTCTTTTATTGGTTTAACAATTGTATCAATATTTCCTGCTCCCACAGTCAATAATACATCAAAATCTTGTTTTTTGATGTTTGCTAAACTATCTTCTAATGAAGATACTATTTTTTCATTTAAATTCACCTTTTCTAGCAACCAATTTGAAGTAATTCCTTCGATTGGTAACTCTCTGGCAGGATAAATGTCTAATAAAATCAAACTATCTAACTGCGATAAACTTTGTCCAAACTCTTCTGCGAAATCTCTTGTACGTGTAAATAAGTGAGGCTGAAATACTCCCAACACTTTTTTACCCGGATAAAGTTCACGAACTGAACGAATTGCTGCATTCAATTCTGTTGGATGATGTGCATAATCGTCGATGTAAATTTTTCCATTTGCTTCGAAACGATTAAAACGTCTTTTAACTCCAACAAAAGTTGATAAAGCTTCTTTAATTTTATCATGTGGAACACCCATGTAATCTGCAACAGCCAAAGCCGCAACCGCATTTTCCATATTGTGATGTCCTGGTAATAAAATTCCGACATCTGTTAATGAACCATTTGGCGTTTTTACATCAAACACATAATGTCCGTCAATAATTCTTACATTGTGCGCATCGTAATCTGCATCCAAATCCACTCCATATGTAAAAGCTCCTTCGAAAGGCAAACCTTTGTGAACAAATAATTTTTCTTCGACAATTGCTGCAAATTCTTGAAACGATTTTTTCACTTCATCACGTTCTCCATAAATATCCAAATGATCAGCATCATCACTTGTGATAATCGCTAATTTTGGAGAAAGACGTAAGAAAGAACGGTCAAACTCATCGGCTTCTGCAACTGTATATTTAGAACCATTTAAGATGATATTCGAATCGTAATTCTCTGCAATACCACCTAAAAAAGCTGTACATTCTACATTCGCAACTTTTAGGATATGTCCTAAAATAGACGAAGTCGTTGTTTTTCCGTGCGTTCCCGCAACACCAATATTGTATGTGTGTTTGGTAATTTCGCCTAACACTTCTGAACGCTTCATAACTTTAAAATCATTAACTAAAAAATAATTTAGTTCTGAATGATCTTTTGGTATCGCTGGCGTATAAATTACCAACGTATTTTCTGCATTAATTCCTGCTGGAATTAACTCGATGTTATCCTCGAAATGAATATCAATTCCTTCAGCAATCAATTCAGTTGTTAACTCGGTTTGTGTTTTGTCATAACCTACAACTTCTTTTCCGATTGACTTGAAGAAACGTTCCAAAGCACTCATTCCGATTCCTCCTGCACCGATGAAATAATAATATGTTTTATCTAAAATATTCATTATAATAAATTCAATAATATATCTACAATCTCTTTTGTCGCGTTCGGTTTCCCTAGTTGCTTAATGTTTTGAGATAATTTATTTTTTAATTCTTCATTGTTCGACAAAGCAATTACTTCTTTGACTAAAATTTGTTTTGCATCTGCGTCTTTTACCATAATCGCTGCATCTTTTTCAACCAATGCTTGTGCATTTTTGGTTTGATGATCTTCTGCCGCTGTTGGCAATGGAAGCAAAATAGTTGCTTTACCAACAATACACAATTCAGAAATCGCCATTGCTCCTGCACGAGAAACAATCATATCCGAAGCTGCATATGCATCTTTCATGTTATAAATAAATTCAGTTACATGAATAGTTGGATATTTATCGCCAACCAAATTTTTGATTTTTTGATAATCTAAATTTCCTGTTTGCCAAATCAACTGAACGCCACTTGCAACAAATTCGTCAAGGTTTTCTAACCAAGCATTGTTCATTGCTCTTGATCCTTGTGAACCACCAACTGATAAAATAGTTGGTTTTTCTGGATCTAATCCAAAAGCTGAAATTGCTTCTGCTTTTGAAGGTAAATTTTGAAAAATCTCAGCACGAATTGGATTTCCTGTATAATGTACTTTTTCTTGTGGAAACTGTGAAATTCCTTCGTAAGCTGTACAAATAGCACTCGCTTTATTTTTCAAAATTTTGTTGGTAACTCCTGGAAACGAATTCTGTTCTTGTAATAAAATCGGAACATTTTTACTTCCTGCTACCCACAACATTGGTCCACTTGCGTAACCTCCTGTACCAACGGCTAAATCTGGCTGAAAATCTTTGTAGATTTTCTTTGCAAGATTTAAACTTTTTATCAATTTGAAAGGGAACTTTAAATTCGCTTTCATGTTACTTCTATCAAATCCAGAAATTGGTAAACCTTTTATGTCATACCCAACTTTTGGCACTTTTTGCATTTCCATTCTTCCTTCTGCTCCAACAAACAAAATTTTTGCATCTGGCAAACGTCTTTTAATTTCGTCTGCAATTGCAATGGCTGGATAAATATGTCCACCTGTTCCTCCGCCGCTTATTAAAACTTTAGGCGATGTCTTCGATGTATTCTTCACTTAATACTTTTCTATCTTGTTCTAATTCTTCTTGCGATTTAATCTGAGTACTTACACTCAAAATTATTCCGAACGAAATACATGTCATCCAAATGGATGTTCCTCCGTAACTAATCATTGGTAAAGGTTGCCCTGTTACTGGAATTAAATTAACCGCTACAGCCATGTTTACCATTGCTTGTATAATAATTGGTAAGCCCACTGCAAATACAAGTAGCGTACCAAAAACGGTATGAATTTTAGATGCGATGATACAAATCCGTATTAAAATCAGAAGGAAAATTCCAATTAATAAAATTGCACCAATTGCACCATATTCTTCTACAATAATAGCGAAGATAAAATCGGATGATGACTGAGGTAAAGTTTGTTTGAAAACACTTTTTCCTGGTCCAGCCATTTCATTCAATCCTCTTGCAATTGCAGCTTTTGCGTGTAAAACTTGATAACTTTCTAATCCAGAATCGTCATTAAATTTCTCGATACGTGACATCCATGTGTGCACACGAGAATTTGTTACTAAGTCTGGACGAGATAAAGCCATCCACACAAATCCGCCACCAAGTACTAAACCTACCCCGGCAATTGTAAATAAATATTTGAATGGAAATCCACCAATAATCAACAATATTCCGCACATTCCAGCTAACATCAACGCTGTTGAACCATTAGAAGGAAAGATTAACCCTACAATTACAATAATTGGTAAGAATAATGGAACTGCCGTATTTTTCCACGTATATTCTTTGTCTCTATTTTTTGTCAAATAACGAGCTATATAAATCAACAACGCTTGCGAAGCAATCATCGAAGGCTGAATACCAATTCCAGTCCCTGGAATAGTTAACCAACGCGCAGCATTTGCACCTCCAATGGTTTGTCCTTGTACGAGTGTTATTGCCAAAACTCCAGAAAGTATAACAACAGCTGTTAAAGCAAACAAACCAAACCAACGATAATCAATACGTTGTAATCCATAAATGATAAATAAACCAATTAATAAAATCACAGCGTGCTTACCTAAATGCCCAAAAATAGTTCCCGATCCTACCGTATACACCAAGTTAGAACTTGCAGAATAAACAGGTAAGAACGAAAATAGTGCTAACAATAAAATGAAAGCCCAAAGCGGTTTATCGCCTTTAAAATATTTTTGTACGATGTTAGACATTGGTTGGTTATGTTATTATAATTTGCGTACGTTTTCTTTAAATTGATCTCCACGATCTTCGTAACCTTTGAACAAATCGAAACTTGCACAAGCTGGTGACAGAAGAACCGTTTCTCCTTTTGTTGCTAATTTATATGATTGTTCTACACAATCTTTCATTGTATTTGTTTCAACAATTGTATCGATATATGGACTGAAAAAATCAACAATTTTTGCGTTATCAACACCTAAACAAACAATTGCTTTCACTTTCTTTTTCACGAAAGGTAAAACTTCGTTGTAATCGTTTCCTTTATCAGTTCCTCCAACAATCCAAACAACTGGTTTCGTCATACTTTCCAAAGCAAAATATGTTGCATTCACATTTGTTGCTTTAGAATCGTTGATAAAATCTATTCCTCCAATTGTCAAAACAGGCTCTAAACGATGTTCAACCGATTTAAAATCAGACAAACTCTTTTTTAGTTCCTCATTATTGATATCAATAATTTTTGCAGCTACAGCCGCAGCCAATGAATTAGAAACATTGTGTTTACCAATTAATCCTAAATCATTCACTAACATTGTAAAATCACCATTCGAATCGTTCACACGGAACAATTCATTGTTTGCGTATGCTTCATTTGTTGCATCCATCATTGTGAACGGTTTGCGATGAGCTCGAATATCAATCTTATCAATCATCTCCATTGTTTTTGGATCATCCAAATTGTAGATAAAATAATCGTTTTCATCTTGGTTTTCAGTAATTCTGAATTTAGCCTTTGCATACAAATCAAACTGATAATTGTATTGGTCTAAATGATCTGGTGTAATGTTCAGTAAAATTGCAACATACGGTTTGAAATCTATTTTGATATCATCTAACTGAAAACTACTTACTTCTAGTACATAATAATCGAAGTTATCTTCAGCTACAGATTTTGCAAAACTTTTTCCGATGTTGCCACCTAATCCTACATTTAATCCAGCTTGCTTTAGGATATGGAACATCAAACTTGTTGTTGTTGTTTTTCCATTAGATCCTGTAATCGCAATAATTTTTGCATCTGTATAACGAGACGCAAATTCAATTTCAGAAATAATTGAAATTCCTTTTTCTTCTAATTTCTGAATTAGCGCTGCTTTTTTTGGAATACCTGGACTTTTCATTACTTCATCGGCATTCAGAATTAATTCTTCTGTGTGCTGACCTTCTTCATAAGCAATTCCGTGCTCCTCCAAAAGTTGTTTATACTTGTCTTTTATTTGTCCCATGTCCGAAAGAAAAACATCAAAGTTTTCTTTCTTCGCAAGAATAGCTGTTCCTACGCCACTTTCTCCTCCTCCTAAAACGACTAATCTTTTCATTTTTTATCTAATCTTTAAGGTAATAATACTAATTACCGCTAAAATGATTCCGATGATAATTGCACGTACCACGATTTTACTTTCGTGATAACCTAGTTTCTGAAAATGATGATGTAGAGGAGACATCAAAAAGATTCTACGACCTTCACCAAATTTCTTTTTCGTGTACTTGAAATAAGACACTTGTAACATTACTGATAAACTTTCTGCGAAAAATATTCCGCATAAAATTGGTAGTAATAATTCTTTACGAACGATAATTGCCAAAACAGCAATAATTCCTCCGATTGTTAAACTTCCTGTATCACCCATGAACACTTGAGCTGGATAGGTATTATACCAAATAAATCCTATCAAACCTCCAAGGAAAGCTCCACAGAAAATCAAGACTTCTTCTGAACGCGGAATAAACATAATGTTCAAATAATCGGCGAACATTAAATTTCCGGAAACGAAAACAAACATCGAGATTGCTGCCATAATCACAGCCGAACTACCTGCTGCTAAACCGTCGATTCCATCTGTTAAATTTGCTCCATTCGAAACTGCTGTAATGATAAAAATTACCGCAAAAATAAAAATCGCTGCAACCGCCCATGTTGGTCGATCTTGCGCATCCATCCAAAATAAAATATCAGAATAGTTAAATTCATTTCCTTTCACGAAAGGCATTGTTGTTTCCAACGTTTTTTCTTCAGGACCAAATTTTATTTGTCGGCTGTATTCTGTTTGTTCTGTTCCTACAGGCGTTTTTACTCTATTTTCTTGATGTTTTACGGTAACTGTTGGACTGAAATAAAGCATTAATCCAACTACAACTCCAAGACCAACTTGTCCTAAAATTTTAAATTTACCTTGTAAACCTTCTTTGTTTTTTCTAAAAACTTTGATGTAATCGTCTAAAAAACCAATCACACCTAACCAAATTGTTGAAACCAACAAAATGATAATGTAAATATTATCTAATCTCGCAAAAAGTAAAGTAGGAATTAATGTTGCCAAAATGATAATTAAACCACCCATTGTTGGCGTTCCTGCTTTTTCGATTTGTCCTTTTAAACCTAAATCACGAACAATTTCGCCCATTTGTTCTTTACGTAAATAACTGATGATTCGTTTTCCGTAAAACAAACTGATGAACATTGCCAATAAAATTGCCATTCCCGCGCGGAAAGACGTGTATTGAAACATACGCGCTCCTGGAAAATGGATACCTTCTAAATAATCAAATAAATAGTATAACATTCTTTATTTGTTCAATATTTTACTCAATTCTGATGCAACTTCTACATCAGAAAAATGTGTTCTTACTCCGTTAATTTCTTGATACGTCTCGTGACCTTTTCCCGCAATCAAAATAATATCTTTTGGTTCGGACATTTTAAGTGCTGTTTTTATAGCTTCTTTTCGATCTGTAATCTTCAAGGTGCGATTATAAAATTGCGCTTTTACACCAACTTCCATCTCACGAAGAATTTCTTCTACATCTTCAGTTCTCGGATTATCTGATGTAAAAATAGCAAGATTAGATTTTTCGCTCGCTATATCCGCCATTTCAGGACGTTTTGTTTTATCACGATCTCCACCACAACCTACAACTGTTATTAGTTTTTCATTTTTGGTACGAATTCCTTCTATTGTATCCAAAACATTTTCTAATGCATCAGGCGTATGTGCATAATCTACGATTACGATAATTCCTGATTCTGTTTTGAATGTTTGAAAACGACCATCAACATTTCCAAGTGTGCTCAACGCTTTTAGAACTTCTAATTCATCTTGTCCTAAAATTGACGCTACACCAAAAACTAATAATAAATTATATGCATTGAATTGACCAATTAATGATGTCCAGAATTCTTTTCCATTGAATTCTAATTGCATTCCATCAAATTGGTGTTCAATAATTTTTCCTTTAAAATCTGCATCAGTTTTTAGCGCATACAATTTTTTCGTAGCAACTGTATTCTGAAGCATTACTTTTCCGTTTTTATCATCTGCATTCGAAATTGCCGTAGACGTTTTTGGTAAATCGTCAAAGAATTTCTTTTTTGCTGCAAGATAATTTGCAAACGTTTTGTGATAATCTAAATGATCGTGTGTGATATTCGTAAATCCAGCCACTTCAAAATGCAAACCAGCAATTCTATTTTGATGAATTCCGTGCGAAGAAACTTCCATAAAAGCAAATTCGCATCCTCTATCTACCGCTTCGCGAAACATTTTGTTCAATGTCAAAATATCTGGCGTTGTATGGGTAGACGGAATCACTTCACCATCAATTACAATTTTAATCGTCGAAATTAATGCACAAGCATAACCTAATTTTGTAAACAATTCGTACAACAAAGTTGTCGTTGTTGTTTTTCCATTCGTACCTGTAACTCCAACAAGTTTTAAATCTTTTGTTGGATTTCCATAAAAATTAGAAGCTAAAATTCCTAATGCAATCGTTGAATTTTCAACTTTCACATACGTTACTCCTTCAACTAAATTTTCTGGCAAAACTTCGCAAACAATTGCTTTAGCACCTAAACCAGTCGCTTTTTCTATATACTGATGACCGTCAACTGTAACTCCATTTACAGCGACAAAAACATCATCGTTTGATACTTTTCTTGAATCAAATTGAATATTATTGACTTCAACTTTTGTTGAACCAATCGTTTCTGAGATGGAAACTTTATATAATAAATCAACTAAATTTCTCATCCTTCCAACATTAAATAAATTGTCTCACCCTTCTTAAATCTTGTTCCCGCAGGAATGGATTGATTTGTTACTTTTCCAAACCCTGAATATTGTACATCTAAACCTAAATTTTCTAATACCGGAATTGCTTTAGATCCTGTATGACCAGTCACATTTGGCACTATATTTTTAGAATTACTAACATTAATATCATCTCCTTTTTTAAACTCTTTCACCGCGTTCTTTTTTACTAAATCGCGTGGCAAAGGTATGGGAGTTTTTGAATATACCCAATCGGCAATTTTCTTAAAAACCGGAGCAGTTACACTACCTCCATAAAACCCTTTGGCTGTATTAGGTTTGTGCACAACTACGATACAAGAATACTTTGGTTTTTCTGCTGGAAAATATCCTGCAAATGAAGCACGATATTGCATTCCTTTACCATCTCGCTTCCAATAATCAACACGAGCAGTACCAGTTTTACCAGCAATATCATAATTACTATTACTAATAATACGTCCCGTTCCTTGTTCTACTGCACCACGAAGCATTTCTTGCATCTGTTTTACATTTTCTAAAGAAGTTAGTTGATCTACTAAAACAACAGGTTCGAAAACTTTATCAGGTTCACCTTTACGCGTGATTTTATCCATAAATAATGGTTTCAACATTTTACCATTATTTGCCACTGCGTTGTAAAAAGTCACAATTTGAATTGGAGTTAACTGTAAACCATATCCATAACCCATTACAGGTAACGTAATATTACTCCAAGATTTACTATCTGGACGGTGCATAATTGGACTTCCTTCTCCAAGAATATCTACTCCAAGAGGCGAAGTCATATGCCATTTATCCATTTTTTTGAAGAAAGCTTTCGGGTTTTCTCCGTAATATTTATTTATAATTTTAGCTGTACCAATGTTAGACGATTTTTTCATCACGCCATCTACAGTCAATGTTCCATAACCGTGTGTATCTGTAATCGTACGACCATAGAATTTATAACTTCCACCTCCCGTTTCTACTGTCGAATTTTTATTGATAAAACCATCATCCATTGCAGCTAGCAACGAAACCGTTTTGAAAGTAGATCCTGGCTCTGCAGCTTCACCAACCGCATAGTTATAATCGTCGATATATGTTCCATCTTTTTTGCGAGATAAATTCACAATTGCACGAACTTTCCCTGTCTGAACTTCCATCACAACAACACTTCCGTGTTGCGCTTCAAATTCAGAAAGCTGTTTGTACAAAGCATCATAAGCAACCATTTGCAAATCGGCATCTATTGTTGTGTAAACAGATGAACCTGCTTGAGGCTCTTGCTCCCAACTTTTCATTGGTTTCCATTTTCCACGTCCCATAAATTGCTCCCAACGACGACCTTCAATACCGCTTAATAAGTCAGAATAAGCCCCTTCTAATCCAACTTTTCCGCGTTGATCATCGTAACCAATTGTACGAACACCAATGTCTTGAACAATTAATTCTCGTTTTGACTCAGTTTCATGAATAAACCCACCTTTGTTTTGACCTTTATTAAAGATTGGAAATTTTTTAATGCGTTGATATTGCTCATAATCCAAATCTTTCACCAACATCATGTAACGATTTTTCTTTTTACGTTCTGTAGAAAATTTGTCGTAAAAATAAGAGGGAGATTTTGTAAACATCTTACCTAAAGAATCGGCAAGATTGTGCATTTCTGTTTTGAATAATTCATCTTTGATCACCGTCAAATCCACATAAACATTGTGTTTTGTAACAGTTGTAGCCATTAATGCGCCATTAGAAGCATATAAATTACCACGCTCCGCCGTAACAGTATCTAATCTAAAATTATTCTTTTCGGCAAAACGCTCTAATTCAACCCCTTCTACAATATTAATTCGAAACATAAAAACAATAATAAAGATGGCCCAAATCGCTAGCGCGCCGGCAAATACCCATCCTTTGATGACAATATTGTTTTTATTTTTCGCTGACTTCGTCATAAACTTTGTCTACTATATAATAAGGTTGTTTATCTGGAATTTTCAAACCATACACTGCCGTACGCTCCAAAATTTCCGTTTCTAATTGCATACGCATCAAATCGCGATGCTTATCTGTATATTGAGATTTTAAATCTTCTACTTTATCTTGCAGTTCAGCGATTCGAACCACTTTTCTATCAACTAAATGCGAACTCGAAATACTCAAAAAAGCCAAACCTACCAGATACAACATAAACTTCCAGTTTTGTTCTGAGCCAGTTTTAATTAAAAACTCACCTCTCAACAAACCTGTAAAAGTTTTTTTCTCTGGTAATATTTTTTTCTTTTTCGCCATTCCTATTTATTAATCCTCATTACGAACCGCAATACGCATTTTCGCACTACGCGCTCTTGGATTTTCATTAATTTCTTCTTGCGTTGGCACAATCACCTTTGATTGTAAAGGTTTGAAAGGCGCCGACCAATTTCCAAAAACGTCACGTTCTGGTTCTCCTTCAAACATTCCGTTTTTCATGTAGCGTTTTGTCAAGCGATCTTCTAACGAATGATACGAAATAATAACCAAGCGACCACCTGGCTTTATCACTTCTCCACATTGCGTCAACATCTCTTTCAATGCAGCCATTTCATCATTTGCTTCGATGCGTAATGCCTGAAACATTTGAGCGAAAAATTTATTTTCTTTCATTTTTGGAATGAATGAAAAAATTTGCTTCAATTCATCAATTGTATTGATTTGTTTATCAGCTCTTGCTTTCACAACTTCTCTTGCCAAACGATACGAATCTTGCAATTCTCCAAAATCATAAAAAACACGCGCAAGATCTTCTTCTTCGTATTCGTTAATAATTGTTTTGGCAGATAATTTTGCATTCTGATTCATTCGCATATCCAATTCTCCATCAAAGCGAGTTGAAAAACCTCGTTCTGGTGTATCAAACTGATGAGAAGAAACTCCTAGATCACCCAAAACACCGTCAACTTGCTTTATTCCACGAAATCTTAAATTATTTTTCAAGAATCTAAAATTTTGCTCAACTAACTCAAATCGATCATCATCAATTTTATTGCAAACCGCATCTACATCTTGATCAAATGAAAATAATTTTCCATTTTGATCCAAACGGCTTAATATTTCACGTGAGTGTCCTCCACCCCCGAACGTACAATCTACATATATACCTGATTCGTTAATAATTAACGCATCAACACTATCTTTTAATAATACTGGATTATGATATTCACTCATCTTCTCCTAAATTTCCCATTACATCTTCTGCCAAAGAAGCAAAATCTAAATCATCTACATTAATCGACTCTTCATATTTGTCTTTATCCCAAATCTCGATCATGTTTACAGAAGAATTTAGAACGACTTCTTTATTAATTTCTGCAAATTTCACTAAATCTTTTGAAATCTGTAGCCTTCCATTTGCATCAACTTCGACAATTTTTAATCCAGCCGTAAAAATTCTAATAAAATCATTGTTTTTCTTCACAAATCGATTCAATTTATTCAAATCATTCATCACTTTTTCCCATTCTTTCATTGGATGCAGTTCTAAACAATTTTGAAACACAGATCTTTTCAACACAAAGCCATCTTCCAAACATTCAGCAAGTTGTTTTTTCAAACCCACTGGTATTGGGAGCCTACCCTTTGTATCTACCTTACACTCATATGTTCCAATTAATGAATTCATGATAGAATTTTTCCAAAAATAAAGAAAATATTACCACAAATTACCATTTTTTACCACTTTTATTGAAATAGTTATCAACAATTTAAAATTTAGTATCAGATAGTTATGTTTTTTCTAACGCAAACCCCATGTATAAAATGAGAAATAATGTTTATATAGACCTTGTTTTGATAAGTGATTAATATGGATTGTTAAAGTTTTTCATATAAACCACGAAATAAAAAATATAATTAATTAAATTTGTCGACTTAATATCGAGTAAATGTTTTTTAGCTTAAAGAAAAAAGATAAGTTCTCTTACATAGAAGAAGGAGAGGGACAACCAATTGTTTTGCTTCATGGATTAATGGGTGAACTTAGCAATTTCAGCTCACTTACAAATTATTATGCACAAAGAGGATATAAGGTTTTCGCACCAGAATTGCCATTATATTCTTTATCTGTCATCAATACTAATATCAAAAATATTGCAAAACATGTTGCAAATTTTATTGAAGAAGTCGTTAAAGAACCAGCTATTTTAGTTGGAAATTCTTTAGGAGGACATATTGGTTTGATGGTTTGTCACAGACATCCGGAATATGTAAAAGCACTTTGTTTAACAGGAAGTTCTGGTTTGTACGAAAAATCTTTTGGAGAAACTTACCCAAAACGTGGTAATTACGAATATGTAGAACGTAAAACGCGTGAAGTTTTTTACGATCCTGCTATCGCGACAAAAGAAATTGTAGATGATGTTTTTGACACTGTAAATGACAGAAATAAAGCTATCAAAACTTTATATATCGCAAGAGACGCAATCAAATCTAACATGAAAGATGATTTAAAAGACATCAAAATGCCTGTTTGTTTGATTTGGGGAAAACAAGATAATGTAACTCCACCAGAAGTTGCAATAGAATTTGAAGAAGAATTACCAGACGCTTCTTTATTTTGGATTGATAAATGCGGGCACGCTCCAATGATGGAACACCCTGAATTATTCAACGAAATTTTATACAAATGGCTAATCGAAAAACAATTAGATCCAGCCACTAAAGCATAATTATGATTAAAAAAGCTGAATTCGTAAAAAGTTCGCAAAAATATACAGATTGTCCAGATCCTTTCAAACCAGAATACGCATTTATTGGGCGTTCTAATGTTGGAAAATCGTCATTAATCAATATGTTAGCAGATAAAAAAGCATTAGCTAAAACTTCTGCAACTCCAGGTAAAACTCAATTGATTAATACATTCGAAATGGATGACACATGGTATTTAGCCGATTTACCAGGTTATGGTTTTGCTAAAGCACCAAAAGGTGTTCGTGGTGGTTTCAATAAAATGATTTATGATTACATTGAGTTTCGCAAAAACTTAGTGAATGTTTTTTTATTGATTGATTCTCGACACACGCCTCAAAAAATAGATTTACAGTTTATGGAATGGTTAGGAAACAAACAAATTCCGTTTGCGATTGTGTTTACAAAATTAGATAAACTAACGAGCACACAAATGCAAAAAAACTTGAATCACTACAAAAACGAGTTATTAAAAACTTGGGAAGAATTACCTAAAATATTTACAAGTTCGGCTTCGAGTAAAATTGGTAAATTAGAAATCTTAGGCTACATTGATAGTTTGAATGAACATCTTGTAGACGAGTTTAAGAAAGAACAATACAAAAAAGAATATTAAAAAAGTCGGAACGTTGTTCCGACTTTTTTATTTATTCTCCTAATTCAGCAGATTTTGTTTTCAAATCATTCAAACAAGGTTCAATCACTTTCATTAATCGTTCTTGTAATTCTGGCGATGGATTTTTCATTTGCATCATTTCCGAGTATGTAAACTCATCCAACATTTTATCCGTCGAACAATCACAATATTTTGTAATTAATTCTTTTTTTGCCGCAGATATCCCTGGTGTTATTGCAGCTTGTTCACAAGCCGTCATTGCTTGTGCTTTTTCCTCTGCATTATTCTTATCGCCTTTAGCATTACAGCTAAAAATTGTTAATCCAAAGATTAATCCTAAAATAATTTTCTTCATAGGTAATAGATTTTAGTCTTGTTAAGATAATGATTATTAATTATTTCACAAAATCATTCACAGCTTCAACATAACCTGGCAAACCTTTTCCTGAAATAATTTTTAGACAACTTTCACCTGTTACACTATTTTTTCTAAAATCTTCGCGCGCATAAATATCCGAAATATGAACTTCTATTACTTTCGTCGTAATCGCTTTTATCGCATCTGCAATCGCATACGAATAATGCGTATACGCACCAGCATTCAAGATAATTCCGTCATATTTAAAACCAATTTCGTGCAATTTATCAATAATATCTCCTTCGTGATTTGATTGAAAATAATGCAACGAAACTTCTGGAAATTGCTTTCTCAATTCATGTTCAAAAAAATCTTCAAAAGTTTGTGTTCCATAAATTTCTGGTTCGCGAACCCCAAGTAAATTTAAATTAGGTCCGTTTATAATTTGTATTTGTTTCATTTTCTTTATTTTATAAATATAAATCTCTTTTTCAAATAGAAAAAGTTTAATTCTTTCTATTTTTTAATCAATTTTTTACTTTTTATTAAGTTTTGGCACAAACCTTGTATGTATACATTTACCAATCTATTATCATATAAAACCAATCTAAACCAAAAAATCAACCAAACCTTAAAATCTCAGTTAACAAATGATTAACTGGGATTTTTAATTTTAGTACCCATACTTACCTTTCCACTTTTGATTAAGTGATTGTTTATCTACTTGCTCACGTTTATTATTTCCTGGTTCATAAAATGTCATTCCAGAAATTTCATCAGGCAGAAATTCTTGTTCAGCAAAATTACCTGGAAAATCGTGCGAATATTTATACTCTTTTCCATAATCCAAATCTTTCATCAACTTAGTTGGTGCGTTTCGTAAATGCAACGGAACAGGTAAATCCCCTGTTTGTTTCACAACTTGTTGCGCTTTACCAATCGCTAAATAAGTCGCATTACTTTTTGGAGAATTCGCCAAATAAACCGCACATTGACTCAATAATATTCGAGATTCTGGATAACCAATCACCGAAACAGCTTGAAATGTATTATTCGCCAAAATCATTGCAGTTGGATTTGCATTTCCTACATCTTCGGAAGCTGAAATCAACATTCGTCGCGCAATAAATTTCAAATCTTCACCACCTTCAATCATTCGAGCTAACCAATAAACCGCTCCATTCGGATCTGAACCACGAATCGATTTGATAAAAGCCGAAATAATATCATAATGCTGTTCACCCGTTTTATCGTAACGTGCTAAATTTTGCTGAATACGTTCATGTACAATTTCATCGTTGATGATGATTTTATCTGTTGGAGAAAAACTATTGATCACCAATTCCAAACCATTCAACAATTTTCTTGCATCACCGCCCGAATATCTTAATAATGCATTTTTTTCAACTAATTCAATATTTAATTTAGATAAAACTGTATCTTTTTTTATAGCTCGTTCGATTAAATCAACTAAATCTTCTTTTTCGAGATGTTTCAACACATAAACTTGCGCACGTGAAAGCAAAGCTGGCACAACTTCGAAACTTGGATTTTCGGTTGTTGCTCCAATCAACGTCACCAAACCAGTTTCTACCGCTCCCAACAAACTATCTTGTTGTGATTTATTGAAACGATGAATTTCATCTATAAATAAAATAGGATTTTTTGTTCCCGAAAACAAATTTTGATTCTTTGCTTTTTCAATTACTTCACGTACTTCTTTCACACCAGAATTTATGGCGCTCAACGTATAAAAAGGTCGATCAGTTAATTCGGAAATCAATTGTGCAAGTGTCGTTTTTCCTGTTCCTGGCGGTCCCCAAAAAATCATCGAAGCAATCATATCATGTTGCAACATCATTTTTATTGGTCCGTTTTCGCCCACCAAATGCTTTTGATTAATGTATTCTTCAAGCGTTTTTGGACGCATTCTTTCAGCTAAAGGAGCATTCATAAAATCTTGTTTAGATTTCAAAGTTAGGGAATGTTTTGTCAAAATGAATGATTTTTTAGACGACATGTTTTGGCATTTAGATTTATTTTCTTTGTGTTAGAATAAAAATTAAAATGATGAAGAAAGCGTTAGAATGTGCTTTAATTTTAACAAGAAAGCACCAACTTTTGGGTGATAAAATTGCTTTATCAACTGATTATTTGAAAAAGATTGAACTAAAAGATAAACAATCAGAAATCAATAAACAAATGATTGAGTTTTTGGTCGAATTGCAAGAATTTGTCGAATTTATCAGAGTTAATCAAGAACTTAGATTGATGTATGTTGAATTGGTAAATTATTATTTCACGCAAATTCATCATCAAATTAATTTTTATGAAATTGAATTGGATCGTTTAGAATTTGAATCAAAATTCTCTATCAATATGATTAATCAATTTAATCAAAACGAAAAAAATAATGAAATAAATTCGGTTCAAGAAAAACTAAATTTATATTACACGATTATTAATTCGTAGAAAAACGTTTTCGGCATAATTTTTTATTGTAAATTCGACTTAATATTTAGAATTTGAAATGAAAAAATTAACTATGTTTTTTAGCTTAATGATTTTGTCATTAAGTTTTGCATTTGGTCAACAAACAGAAAAACCAAAAATTTATAGCGAAGAAGCAAATCCGAAAGTAGATATTGCGAATGCGGTGCAAAAAGCTTCTGCTGAAAAGAAACACGTTTTATTGCAAATTGGTGGAAATTGGTGCGCTTGGTGTATTATGTTTGATAAATTGACGAAAGAAAATCAAGAAGTAAAAGATTATATCGCGAATAATTATGAAGTGGTTCATGTAAATTATTCTCCAAAAAATAAAAACGAAGAAACGTTAGCTGCATTGAAACATCCAGAGCGTTTTGGGTTTCCTGTTTTTGTGATTTTAGATGAGAAAGGAAATTTAATTCATACACAAAATTCGGCTTATCTTGAAAGCAAAGAAGTGAAAGGACACGATCCGAAAGTTGTGTTAGAATTTTTACAAAACTGGTCTTACAAAGCATTAGATCCAGCGAGTTATACTAAAAAATAATCTGCGTTAAGCACGTATCGTATAGAGAATCAATCTGCAAAAGCATAAACTTTTTAGATTGATTCTTTTTTATTTCGGTTATTGATTAACTTTGCGAGATGAACAAAATTTTGGTTACACCATTTATTCTGTTGGTAAGATTTTATCAATTAGCAATTTCTCCTTGGTTGGGAAGCAATTGTAGATTTCAACCAACTTGCTCTTCTTACATGATAGAGGCGTTAAAAGAACATGGTTTGCTGAAAGGTTTGTGGCTCGGAACAAAAAGAATTGGTCGCTGTCATCCTTGGGGAGGACATGGATACGACCCTGTACCTAAAAAGAAAAATTAATGATTAACTTAATTTCGTTTATCGATTGGGATCCAAAACCTTATTTATTTGAAATAGCAGGATTCAAAGTACATATTTACAGTTTATGTTGGATAGTTGCCTTTGTCGTAGGCTGGTATTTGATGTCGAACATTTTCAAGAAAGAAAATCAGAAAAAAGAATTACTTGATCCGTTGTTTTTGTACACATTTATTGGCGCAATTGTAGGTGCAAGACTTGGAGAATATATTTTTTATGATCCAGCAGCGTTTATCGAACGACCAATCGAAGTTTTCTTACCTGTACAACATTCACCAGGACAAAGTGCTTTCTTTGGTTTATTACAAGATTACGAATTTGTAGGATTTAGTGGACTTGCAAGTCACGGAGCAGCATTAGGTGTCATTTTAACTTCCTATTTATTTAGTAGAAAATATTTGCATCGTAATGTATTGTGGTTATTAGACCGTATTGCTGTTGTTGTTCCTTTTGGTGGAGCTGCGGTTCGAATTGGAAACTTTTACAACTCAGAAATTGTAGGAAAAGCATCAGAATTACCTTGGGCAGTAAAATTTCATCAACAAAGTTTGGGATATGGAGAAGTAATTCCTCGCCATCCAGCTCAAATTTATGAAGCGATAGGGTATGTTATCTTAGGAATTATCATGCTTTATTTGTACAACAAAACAGATAAGAGAAAATATTTAGGAGCCTTGTTAGGCGTATTCTTATTTTTATTATTTTTAATACGATTTGTTGTTGAGTTCTATAAAGAAAATCAAGGAGAAGAAGCAGTTGCTCAAATGTTGAATATAGGATTAAACAATGGTCAAATCTTAAGTATTCCTTTTATGTTAATCGGTTTATACTTATTTATCTCTTCTAAAAATAGATTAGATACCAATCAACCTTAGAATTATTATAAACTTAGAAATAAATTTAAACTTATGGGATTTTTTAAAGAATTTAAAGAGTTTGCTGTAAAAGGCAACGTAGTAGATTTAGCTGTCGGTGTTGTTATCGGAGGTGCATTTGGTAAAATTGTTACTTCTTTAGTTGAAGATATCATTACACCAGCACTTTTAAATCCAGCTTTGAAAGCCATTCATGCTGAAAATTTAGCAGCCTTAGTAATTCCAGGAACAGCCATTAAATATGGTAGCTTTTTAGCTGCTGCTATTTCTTTTACTGTTGTTGCATTTGCTTTATTCGTAATGATTAAAGGAATTAACAAGTTGAAAAAAGAAGCTCCTGCTGAAGAAGCTGCTCCTGCTGGACCAACACAAGAAGAATTATTGGCTGAAATTCGTGATTTGTTGAAAAACAAATAATTCGTTTTTCGAACAATTAATAAAACAAAAAAGGATCGCAATTGCGATCCTTTTTTTTTCGATTATTTTCAAACTACTAAGAAGCTGATTGCATTTGCATTTCTTCTCCACCTCCCATTTCTTCTCCATTTGAACGTTGTTGTTTACCACTTTGCTCTTTCTCGTTTGTATTTTTGAAACGATACGTAAATGAAAGGTTAATAGAGCGTTTCATCCAACGCATACTTTGATAGTTTTCTGATTCTTCGTAGAAAGTTGTTTGCTCTCTTTTACGAGAATTGAATACATCACGAATATTTAATGTTAATGAAGCTCTCTTTTTCAATAAATCTTTTGATAAAGATAAATCCATTGATAAGTTATCTTCTGTTTTTTGTTGAGCAGTTTTCATTCCTCCCATATAATTACCTGCGATTTGTAATTTTAAATCAGCTGGTAAAATAAAGTTTGATGATAAACGTCCACGAGAACTAAATCCATCTCCTTTGAAACTTTGTGTAAATTCTTTCGACTCTGTAACTCCTGTATCTGGATTTAAATAATCTGAAATTGTTGCTGAGTAAGAACCTGTTCTATTGTATCCAAATAAGTTGACATTAAACATTAAATTCCACCATTTGAAAGGACGGTAAGTAGCAGTTAAATCTAAACCATAACGGTCTTCATTTCCTGCATTAACTGGCATTGTTTCGAATGCTTGATTATATGGTTTTAAAGGATTTCCTGACTCTATATAATTATATGTTTGGAAATCATTAATCACATCAGTTGTTCTTTGGTAAAATAAACTTGGTGTCACCATCAATTTACCAACTGTTGCGATATACGATAATTCGAATGAATTAGTATATGTTGGATTAAGATCTGGATTACCACGACGAACATCTAATGCATTTACACTAGAAAAATATGGCATTAACATGAATCCCATTGGACGACGAACACGACGAGAGTAGCTTAATTGCATCTCATTTTTATCTGTCAATTTATAATTCAATGTTAATGTTGGGAATAAATCTGTATATTTTTTTGAAATTGTAGTTCCTTCTGAATGATTTGCAATTTCCATATCAGAACTTTCTACACGTAAACCTGCAAAGTATTGGAATTTTTCTCCAATTGCATTTCCATATTGCACGTATCCAGCATATACATTTTGTTGATTATCTATATCAGCTAAGAAAGCTTTATTTGGAGTTTCTGTTCCGTCCGTATTAATTGTATTATTTCCACTATTTGTTTTTGTATCGCTTAAATCAACACGAGCACCTAATTCAAATTTTCCTTTTTCTCCAATTGGACGAACATAATCTGCTGTAAAAACTGCAGAATTTTGAGTTTCTAAACTATATGTTCTTTCATTTCCTGTCAATACATCACTTGCATTTAAATTACGAATAATTCCATTTTCGTCTTCTTTTTGGTACGAGTAACGTCCTGTAAAAGTAAACTCATGTCCTTTTGTATCAAAAGCGTGTTTGTAGTTAAAATCCGCATCAAAACTTTTTTTTAACTCTTTTTCATTTTCGATACGAGCAGTTTTATTTGTTTGATTCCATAATGCATCATAATAATAGTATCTAACATCATTAATATTATTTCCATTATTGTAACGATATCCTGCAGAAGCTCCTAATGTATTTTTATCATCTAAATAATATTCACCTCCTAAACGTGCATTATAGTTTCTACGAATTCTATTGTTGTTCGTATCTGTTTTTCTATAATCAGAAATAATTCCATTCGGATAGTTTGTTGTCAAAGCATTGCCTTCTCCTTCTCTATCCATATAACGTGTACCTAAAGTAGTATAGATGTTATATTTTTTTGTTTTGTAGTTCAAGTTGACGTTTCCTCCAACCATTTTAGGAATACCTCCATTCAACGTTACAGAACCATTAAAACCTGTATTTGTTCCCTTTTTAAGGATGATATTAATAATTCCCGCAGAACCAGAAGCTTCATAACGTGCAGAAGGATTTGTCACCAATTCGATACGCTCAACATTTTCGGCTGGAATATTTTTTAACGCTTCTGCTACATCAGAAACACCTAACATTCCCGAAGGTTTTCCATCAATCAAAAACTTTACATTATCATTCCCTCTTAATGAAACGTTTCCTTGTGCATCTACAGAAACCGATGGTACATTTGCTAAAGCATCCGACAATGTTTGACCTTGCGACATTGGATCATTCGCCATATCATACACTTTCTTGTCCAATTCTACTTTATAAATAGGCTTTTCCGCTGTTACAACTGCAGCGCCCAATGAAACTGTTTGCGTCGTTTTTACAGTAAAAGTACCTAAATCTAAAGCTGATTCTAAATTAATCTGTTTTTCTATTACATCGTATCCCAATGGCTCAATCACAAGAACATATTGCCCAGCCTTTGCTTCTACTGTAAATTCTCCTTTTGCATCCGTTGCCGCTTCTGCCACAACTCCATCTTCCGAGCTTTCAAGCGATATTGTAGTGTATTCTACAGGTTTGTTTTCACTTGATAAGACTTTCCCTTTAATTTTTAAAAGCTCTTGCGCATTCAATCCTGCACAAACACAAATAAAAATCAAAGCAAATAAACTTCTTAACCTCATTTGTTTAATTTTTCGTTTTGTAGTTTTATAATTTTACAACTTGTTTGACAATCCTTTTTGGAAAAGGTTTAATCGATTTCAAAAATAATTTTAAAAAATATTGGTCGATTATTCATCTCAAATGTTACATCTTTTAAAAGATTTCATCATAACCGAAAAATTTTAACATTTATTGTTTTAAACCTTTTTAATTTTTTAAAGTCTTAAGAATAAATAAAACAAAAAAAGTTGATAATTATGAGAACAGCATTTTATAAATATGTAGGATTAGGATTAATTGCTTTCACTTTAACAACTGCTTCAGCGCAAGACAGAAATGAAGGATCGAGAGAGCAGAAATTACAACAATTAAAAAAAGATTTGAACTTGACAGATGCGCAAGTCATTAAAATCAAACAAATTGAGGATAGCTACAAAGACGAAAAACTGGAATTGAAAAAGAAAATGAAAGAAGTTCGTCAAAAAGAATTTAATGAAATCAATAATGTTTTTACGCCAGAACAAAAAGCAACATTGAAAGAATTGCACGCCAAAAAACATCAAAATAAAAAAGGAGCTAATTAATAGCTCCTTTTTTATTTAAACAATTATCACAACTTAATACGTTTATCTTTTTTACAAAGCAACTAGGCAATCGTCACAACACCTGAGTTACAAAAACCTTTTACATACATTCTACTGCCACTATGTTGCCTTCATCTTGCCTTGATGTTGGGAGTATCCTGCTACTGTCCCGTCCTAATGACCCGTCCTAAAATAACTATACATGTTTTTAAATAAATCCTGTTATAGTTATACACCAATTGATCTTAATCCTAAATTTACTATACAAGGGAGTTTTGATTATTAAAACTTCTATTATAATTTTTCCATCTTTTCTTTTTAATCGTCTTTGTTCAAATTGAATTTCAATTGTTCTATATATTCATAAGGACGTAACGAAGTCACTTGAAAAAAAAACATCAGAAAAGTGACGTACAGAGGAAAAGCCTCCTAACTCAGCTAAGTCTTTTACAGAATATTTATGGTATGTACTATTTATTTGGTTGATAAATGAAGTAGAGGAGATGCTTGCTTCTCAAATCTACAAAAATCAAATCAATGTTTCTTGTTTTTAATGTATGCTATAATAAGTTATAATGTTTTTTTAATTAATGATTCCCGCTTCGCGGTAATTTTCGCGAGTCCTTAACCACAAAGTATCTGCTGTTGCTTTGCTTAAATCAGCAAACCATCACCGTTTAATCATTTGTTGTAGTAAAAATCAAAACATTTGTATAAAATATTTTAACCATGACTTTTTGTATAAAAAACAACTAAACTAGCATCACAACACCTGAACTACAAAAATCTTTTATATACATTCTACTGCCACTATGTTGCCTTTATCTATTCAAGTATACACTCAAACACTCTTAGTATATGTTGTTTACATTTAGTGAGTGTTCGTAATCAACCTCACCTTATGGGTGTACAATCACCCTCAAAAATTATAATTTATGCTATAATAAGCTCAATTCCTGCTTTCTCTGCTTTGTATTTTATTTTAGTCATCAGTTCATAATAACTCCAATTCCTCAGTACAAATTCTTCTTCTTTAGCTAGCTCGATTTTTTCTTCTTGATCCAATAAAATAAGTGTTCCTGCTTTATATTTGATACAAAAATCAATTAACATTTTACTATAGACATGTAGTCTATGATGCACATAATTTTTTTCTACTTGACTCATTTTATCTAGGGCTTTTAGTTTTCTCGTTCTTCCTTTTCCCGATTTCGCATAGGCTACTCCTGCTTGCGTTCGTTGACGGGATGCTTGTATCGCTAACCTTCGGTAAAGAAACTCTTCTTTAGTACCAATAGTAAGCCGAGATTTACCTACTTTTACAACCAATGGATATTCCAACGACAAGGAAGCTTCTGCAATAATTTCGGATTGTAATTGATGGTTTTCTTTTTCAACTTCAACGGCTACTAACCAAAATATTTTACTTTTTTCTAACTTTATTTGTGAAGTGCAAAGTTTTATTTCTCCACTTATCACTTGTTCCAGTAGTTTTTTATTACCTGTAAAATCTTTTCCTAAATAAGTTTTGAATGGTATTTTAAATAAGATAAAACAAAAATTTTTCTTCTCTTCATTATAACATAATTTAGTTATTTTACTGCTATTAAAAGGAAATGCCATAGCTCGTTTAAAATTTTTTAATGAGATTTCACCTTTCCAATATTTGACACAATCTTTTTTAAAAGATTGATACAACATATTATTCAAACAAGATAAAATATTCATTGGAACTTCTCCTTTAAAACGATTTGAAAGTACACGATAAATGGTATTCATTCTAGAGCACTCTAGTATACCCTCTGCATCTTTCTTCTCGTCCATTAATTTATATTTAACTCCTTCAGAGAGGTAAAAAAAATCTTTCATCATTTCTTGTACATACAAATGAGAAACAATCAAATTAGCGGCTTTAAAACATCTATTTTGCCATTTATAAAGCGTATCCAAAACTTCTTTACGTTCTTCTTGAGTTGGTAAATCGATAATTAATTGTATTTTTCGAGTGAGTATTAAAGTAGATTTTTCCATCATCAATAGTTTAGTGATTGAACTTTGTTTTGTTGAGTGAATTTATAGGCGACTATAAATTCGTTGTGTACTTCTTTTTGAGACAGTTCTAATTCTTCAGCGATATTGGCAAAAGATTGTTTATGCTTACATCGAAGTTTTAATATCAACGATTGTGTTTCGGATATTTTATCTTGTTTCTCTTCAGTAGAGACTGTTTTGGTTTTAATAATTAACTTATCATGATGACTTAAAATCTTCTTAAGATCCGCTATAGCATGTTTAATTTCGTTACTGGTTTCTGTTATTCCTCTTCCCATTGCTTTAGCAATCGCTTTATATTTAAATCCATGTTTTAAACAAAGTTCTATCAAATGTTTTCTTTCAGTACTTAATAGAGGTAATACTTTTATAATTTCATCAAAATAGTGCTGTTGTGTTTCTTGTTCATTCAGGTTTTCTATTACATCAGCGGGATCATATCCAGCCAAATAACTTTGATAATTCTCATAACTCTCTAGCGAGTTTACTGTTGCAAAAAACTTATTCTTCGGTTTACGATAATGTAAATAGCAACTGTACTTCATTACAAGCCTCAAAAAGAAAAAGATATGATCAAGGGACTCAATCTTCTCACGATATTCCCATAATTTCAGAAAAGCATCTTGTACCAAACATTCTACTACAAACTCATCCTCAATTATTTGTTTACCAAACCAAAAGATTCGTTTATTGTACCTGACATAAATACGTTCGAAGGCAGCAGAATTACCTTTTTTTAATAATTCAAATTCTTTTTCTAGCATAATAAAGGTGGTTTTATTTATGTTTTACGTGATACGTATTACGTTCTACGTTTTTACATTGTTTTTAAATTCAACATTCGTTTTAAAAGCCACTCCTTTTCCAGTACATCGCGCCAACTTTGTTTTTGGGGAAAGGTTTTTTTTGTTTTTTCTTTATTTTAAATATTTTCTTTACTTTCATTTTTTTGAGCATCCAAAAAAACGAAACAAAAAAAGATGCCGACAGTAGTCTCTCAATGGTTCAACTAAATAAATTATTTCCATAAAGTTGATAACTCACTTCGTTCAAACACCTCAACTTTTTTATTCCAATAATTTAGAGTTGAATTGCATTTCGATCCTAAATCGTCGGATTTTAACTCTTTTTTCAATACTCAAATTCGTTGTCACTTTCAAGAACGAATTCCAAAACCGTCATTGCTGAAAAGTCAAGTGTCAATTCGGCGTAAAGAGCGTTAAAAATGATTTATGTTCGCATTTCATATGCGAATGTTCTAAAGCATTTAGCGAGTAGCCGTTATTGACCGACTTGTAAGCACAGACTTGACTTTTTTGGTTCGTTTTTGTGTCAAGACTTCCCCGTAGGGCATATGAATTCATTAAAAAACAATAATAACTCATGAGTAAAAATGAACGTAATAAAATAATGAACTACTAATTATCTTCTTATTCTCGTAATTATGTTCAGAACCTCATTCTTAACCTCAAATACTTACTACATTATACTTTTTACATACTACAATTCCCACATCTAATCTGTACTTTTTACTTAATACATACTACATCTTAACAATCCCTTCCGATACACGAACCACGAACAAACCATACGGAACGCATATACAATGGATACAGAATGGATACAGCGCGGATACACAACCGATACAGAAAAGTGTCATTTTCGATATACAACGATACAGGATTTTAACTCTTTTTAACACTTAATTTATCTAACCACAATGTTTTTTATCAAGTTTTACGTTGTACGCTTAACGTTTTACGTGTTTTTTCTAATTAAAATTCTAATTCGATTTTGACAACGAATTTTGTCATTATGAAACTAGGCATAAACCCACAAATTCCCCTTGGACAGTTTTAAAAATTACATTAATAAATGAAATAAAAATTAACACTACTTTTATGAAGATCATTCACTCTCTTATAAGTTGTCTTCGGGGAATAAAATGTGAGTCTTTATTGTTTAATAATTTTGTTCACTATTTCTCCTTCCTACTAGTAGTATATCCACCAATGAGGTTCGAATTTCTTTTACCATGTCAGTCATGGTTTTTATTTGTGCATATAAAGGTATAGCACAAAATAGTCCCAGTAGCATAACATAAGATTGCCTACTGAATTTGAAGTAAAATTTTCTCATAATTTTACATAGTTTTTTAATTTAACATTAGTTTTAAAAGCCACTCCTTTTCCTGTACATCGCGCCAACTTTGTTTTTGGGAAAGAGGTTTTTGTTTTTTATTTCAAATTTGTTCTTTCTTTTCATTTTTTTGCTCATCCAAAAAAACGAAACAAAAAAAGATGCCGACAGTAGTCTCGCAATGATTCAACAAACTAAATTATTTCCATAAAGTTGGCAACTCGCTCCACTCGGACACTCCAACTTTTTTATTCCAATAATTTGAGTTGAATTGCATTTCGATTCTAAATCGTCGGATTTTTTTCATCCTTTTTCAATACTCAAATCCACTTTTAACAACATTTGAAATTAAAAGGAGGAGCCATAGCATGGCTTAGGTATTCCTTTTCTTTAATGTCACTTTTTACTTGACTAAAAAGTAACCAAAAAGTCAAGGCCGTAAACCTCTCTACTAAAAATGTCTTCACTCCACTAAAGATTTTACAAACCCTACGGGCTAAAATCTTTTTAACGCTCCATTTAACCATTTTCTTAACGTGAGAGTTTTAATGCCATTTTTTATCCTTTTCAATACTCAAATCCACTTTTAACAACGAATTTTAGAGTTGGCATACGGTTTGCAGACGAGCTTCAATTCATTGAAATAAGCGTAAAAAGGATTAGTGAGCGTATGCGAATCATTTAATCTTTTTAGTGCGTAAAATGGTAATTGAACGTCGAAAATCGCAGTCTTGATTTTTTTTGTTCGTTTTTGTGTCAAGACAAAAATGAACATATAATTATTAATCAACTTGTAACAATTTTTACCTAAGCTCCACTGGAGCTTCTCCTTTTAATTTCAAATTCTTAATCTCAAATGTTTTTTCATCAAGGTTCCTCGTAGGGCATATGAATTCATTTGAAATAATAATAACTCATGAATAAAAAATGAACAAATAATCATTTTCTTATTATCGTAATTATGTTCAGAACCTCATCTCGTTGTCATTCTGAACTTATCTCAAAACCTCATCCTTAATCTGAATACATACTACTTTTTACATTTTACTTAATACTTTGTACATCATAAATACTTCACATTATAATTCTAAAATCTCAATACTAATAGCTAACATCTACTATTAAAATCGAATAACCATCTGTGCATTTCTATTATAAGAAACACATATTTTTAGAGAGAGTATTTTACTTGATTTGTAGAGGAATTAAACCAAGTATATTGTATGAAGTCCAATGCTATTGTTATGGAAGAAACGACCAAAACAAAAAAGGCATGGAGCTCATCTTAAAGCATCAGAGGTACTGCCATACCATAACCACAATAAGAGAGCCCACGCCTAGGTCGTGAGCAAATTTACTTATTTTCTTATGGTTTCAAAAAATTGGCAGTTTTCTAATGCAAGAAAAAAGTATTTCTACTTTAATTTTTTATCTATCTGATAACAAATATAATAAAAAAATCAATACAACACATATATGTGTTGAAATAATTTAAAATACTTTCCAAATTTTACTTAATGGCTAAAAATAACATTGAGTATTTAAAAATACAAGTTGGTAGAATTATCTTATTAAATAGATTACAAGCGAGGTTATCTCAATTTGAACTAGGTCTTAAAATAGATTTATCTGCAAATCAAGTAGGTAGAATAGAAAGAGCTGAGAGTAATCCTACACTTGAAACTCTTGTAAAAATTTGTAATTATTTTGATATTGATATCAATAATTTATTTGTTAAACTAAACAAATTAGAAGAACAATCTATAATAGCTGAAATAAAATCTTTAAAGAAATAAATTAACCAACATTAATAAAAGCACTAAGATGTTTCTTCAAACTTTTATTAATTTAATTTCACCAATGGTCTAATATTTTTATAATTTTTGTTGTAAAGGATTATTAATAACTTTTTACACAACAAGGCATACCTCTTATTTTGTCGTCTATATTTTATAATAACAAAATAGCCTATTTCTTCGGGGTTTGTTCGAGTGTCCTTCGACAATGGTTCTAGAAAAAGGTTGTTTTGTCGAACAACAGTCGAACAACGGTCGAAGGATTATCGAAGAAGATACATCAAAAAATATATTTTAGTTGGTCTGTTATTTTTTGCGTTAAACAATATAACTTTATAAAATAACAAAAGACAAACCATAGTTTGCCTTTTGCTTTATTGTAATTTAGAATTTTTCTTTATGATAGTAAATTGTTACTTTTAAAAAATTCCTCTACATCTGATTTAAATTTATCTTTATCAAAATCTTTTATTTTTTTTGGTAATTTATCCAAATGAGAGAATGAATCTAAAATTTTTCTAGCTAAAAGTTTACTACTTTCTTCTTCTGTACCATTCACAAATTCATCATATAGTTCATAATCAAATTTAATGTCATAACTATATTGTTTTATTGTTTCTAATGGTAGACCAGTTAATCTGCTTTTAGTTAACCTATAATCTATATACTTTGGTTTTCTTTCTTTATACCATTCCTCATAACCAGGTTTTGTCTTTATAGCTACAAAACCTATAAGAAAAGTTTCTACATCTTCTCCGTAACTTCTATTTTTGAGAAACCCTGCTAAAGATTGAGATATAAAATCTATAGATTTTTTTTTCTCATAAGATTTATTATCTGATTCTAAAATTATATCAAACTCCATAATTATCTAAATATTTTGTTTCCTGGAGGAAGTTGTCCATTTTGAAAATAATAACCATAAATTTTAGCCTTCTCCATCATTTTTATTTGTCTTTGTGTTCCACTAAATTCATTCTTTTGCTCAACACCTATAGCCCCTAATTCTTTTCCTGAATAGCGTCCTGAAGGATTAGTCGTTTCTCCATATTTCCAAACATCTCCAGCATTTAGGTTCATTGTTCCTGATGCACAAGTGAAACAAGGATATGTACCATCTGTTTTTGCTCTTAACGAATACTGTACACCACTTGGTCCTTCTGGCTTATCATTTATTCTGCTTAATTCATATGAAAGTTTTTCTGTTAAAGCTACACTAGCTGCTCCTATAACTACAGCAGGAATTAAAGCATCATCCGCAATACCTACTCCTGTAACATCATCCGCTACTAACACGCCTGTTATTGCTAATCCTGCTTGTACTGCATCCCCAGATTTATCAACAGGTTTAATTGCACTATCAGCCATATCTCCAAATAGTCCAATTTCTCCATTAGACTGAAAGAAACCATGTTCTCCTAATTTTACACTATTCCCACTTGAAGCTGTGTATGAAGTTCCATTTGAAAAATGTTTAGCTCCTTTTCCATAAAAAGCTGTAGCATCGCTTTGAGATGTAACCCTACTGTCATACAACATTCTTCCTCTAGTAAGAATCCAATCTTTTGCTTCCATTCCATCGGGATCAATAAAGAATACAGGATTGTTAAAAGCGTAGTTGTAAGGAGAGTGGCGTCTCATTTTCTCCGCCAGCGGGTCAATGTTAAACCAACGTCCTATAGCAGGGTCGTAATTACGTGCTCCGTAGTCATATAAGTTTAGGTTTAATTCATCTTGTAGTTCTTTGCCATTGTATTTGTACTTATAGTTAGTATTCGCAAGATTGGTATTGTTGTATCCACTATGTTTTAATCCAAATGGATAATAGTTGTTTTCCTCCAATACTTTTAACGAGCCATTTAATTCTTTCTGATAGCTCAATCTCACATTACCCAAATGATCGGTGTAATTGTAAACATAATTAAATGCTGTACCGTCTGTTACATTTACATAGCCTTCTGCTGTTGGGAAAAACTGTAATACATTATTTTGGTACTGAAAACCACCTAAATAATCGGTTGTGGTTACTGTAGCTCCATCTGTTACAACCTTTCTTAGCTTAACTCCACTTGCATCATACGTGTAATTAATCTTTTTAGATGCATTCCAAAGAACTTCCGTAGGTAAATTTAAGAAATTATACGTAATTGCTGTTATTTCTTTGTTTAAATCTTTGGTAAGATTTCCGTTAAGATCATATTTGTAATCATTTTTAGGATCATCAACTACTGTTCCGCTGTATTTATTCTTATCAGCAAAACCATCTTCTGTTCGGCTATCCGAAACATTGAAAAGTTTATTCGAATTAGCTTGATAATCGTATGTTAAATCATCGATTGTAAATAGATTATTGTTCAACAAGTTTCCATTACGAATAAAACCTTTTATATTCCCATTATAATCGTAGCCTTTTACGTATTCATTATAAGCACCAACATTGGTAGAACCTCCTATAAAGCCAGTTTGTATTATAGCAAAATCTGCTGTTAATAATCTATTTAATCCATCATAATCAAATCGATAAGTTTTATATGAATCTTGTTCATTGGTTTTCCAAGAAACTCCAGATATATTTCCATTGAAATGAGAACCGTAGTTGATATTAAATGAAAATAATTTTGGTCTAATAGCTTGTTCTACATCGTTTATATCTGTTAACCAACCTCTAATATTATACTTATAATCTACCGTTTGTAATGGATTAGAAGCAACCGTGTTTCCAACTTTCTTACTCGTCAACTGATTGATTTCGTTGTACGAATTTTGAACAATGTATTCTATTGCACCATTATTAATTTGGTGTGTTTGATACTTTAATAATTCATTCTCATAATATTCAAAACCTTCATTGATTGTTATTTCCGCTCCTATATCTGTTGGTTTGTGCTTGGTAACTGTATGCTTAACCTTTCCTCTAAAATCTAAAATAGATGCGGTTGTTTGATAACCTCCTAAATAATTATCCAAATGAGACGCTATAGGGCGAATATATTCCGAATCATAATATGTATACGCTTTGTTCCACGTTGCAGTACCTAATACATTGGTATAACTTGCAACAGCTAAACCTTTTGTTTTTGTGTCATCAACCCCAACAACTTTTTGATTATCTATAGATGAAGGTGTAACACCTAAATTTTGATAATGATCGTAATAATTAACAGATTGAACGGTTAAGCTTCCGTTAGGAAATTGCGCATTGGTATAATAAATATTCTGTCCATTATTTGGAAATACAGATGGTACTCTTTCTTCGTTATTAGGGGTTCTTTTATTGTTCAGCGCGGTTTGCATTGAACCTCGTGTAGCTGAATTCTTAAAGAAACCTGTATAAACAATTCGTCCAAATTTATCGTATTTAAAGAAAGTCCATCCTTTTTCAACTGCCGTTCGTTGATTGATATCTTGTTGTAAGGTTAAACGATCTTGGTTATCATACACCATAAATTCACGTCCTTTTCCAGGAAGTTGTTTTTCGACTAACCTGTTCTTTTCATCATAAAAATATTGATAACCTAATTCGGCAAGATTATTTCTGTAAGAATTGATATTTCCATAATCGGTATTTATTAATTGTGGTGGAAGAACAAAAGTTAAATTACCATAAATATCGTACACATAATATGTATCATGATTACCAGACGAATTTAAAGGGGCTACTGTTTTTGATTCGATGTGAATTCTTTTCAGAACAACTCTCCCTTCTTTGTCTTTAAATTCCTCAATAGGTTGACCATTCTCATCTGTTGTAATCGTTTTATATAAAGCTCCTCCTGAATATGTTATAGAATTACTTAACGTTAAAGTTGGATTGGTAGTAGGATCTGCTACGCCAAAATTAAAAACTTCTCCATCTGAATTTGTTGCATATTGAAATCCTATCTCATGACCTGCTCCTTTCATCCAGTCTCTTCCTGGAGCAGCCTGAAATAACACTCGGTTTAAAGGTGAATTCTCAAATGTTTTTTCTGAATAAGGAATATAGTCTCCTGTCGTTTCTAAATAAAAAGTATCTCCTGTTGCTCCAGTATTTAGTTGATTACTTGCTCCAGAAATAGGAAAAGGCAAATATTCTTTGGCTTGACGCCCAAAACCATCATATTCAAATGGTGTTACAATCGTATTACCTGTAGGTGAAGCACCTACTTGCAAGGCTTGTTTTTCACGTCCTAGACCATCAAAATAAACAACAGTTTCTTTCTTTTCAGAACAATCGGCTTTTAAACATTCGACTGTTTTAATGTAATTCTCCGTAGAGGTTTGTGCATATACACTACCACTTCCTAAAGTCAGAAGCGTACCGTATATAAAATTTTTATAAAAGTGTTTCATCTCGCTATAGCTTAAGGTTGTTTGTAGTTGTACTCAAAGGTTTTTAATACTTCTTGTTTATCATTTACGATAGATTGCAAACGGTTAGCTGCATCATAGTTGTAATATTCTGTTTGTCCGTTTGGATATCCTAACGAAAGT
>NZ_DLOC01000025.1:0-23074 GCF_002478465.1 Empedobacter sp. UBA7494 | reverse complement strand
TGTTTTTACAGGAGCTGTATACATATAACCTGTTTTCTTACCATCGTTGATTTCTAAATAATCTCCACGTTTTGGTTTGAAATTCGCTAAATAACAACCTCTATCGTCAGTTAAGTAAGGACCTCCCCAAGGGTAAGGTGCATTTTCTAAACCACCTTTTGCAGCATATTCCCACTCAATTTCTGTTGGTAAACGGTAGCTAATTACTTTTACTTGACTTCCTCTTTTCTTTTTATTATTCAATGCTGTGTTATGATATCTTGTGCGGAAATCACAAAAAGCTGTTGCTTGATTCCAGTTAACACCTACAACAGGGTAATTTGCATAAGCTTTGTGCCAAAAATAATCTTGGTGCATTGGATCATTATAAGAATAGTTGAAATCTCTTACCCAAACTGTTGTATCAGGATAAATATTTAAACTAAATTCTTTACGAAAATCTACACGGAAAGTACCACGTTTTTTTGCTGCAGCAGTTTGATCAACTGTCACATAAGAATAGTTTAATTTGCGCGTATCAATACGTCTTTCTCCATTCATACGCTCTTCTGGTGGATAATATAATCCTTCCATAACCTCAGCATAATCTACATCTGGATATTTGTATTTATCCCACTCCAAGCGCTGTTTCCAATTTAATTTCTTTGCATCTAAAGATTGACCATCACGACCTGTATTACTATTTTTTAAATATTCGTCATATGGCGTTCCTTCTCCATCTGCAGATCCCGAAACGTAAGCATAAGCTCCAATTCCATCGTTCTCAGTTGAAGGATTCATTGGATCAAAACCTAAAGTTTCTGCCTTGTTAGCCAAAGCAGTACGAGCGATAGAATCTTTTACGTAGTTTACAAAAATTTGATACTCAGAGTTTGTAATCTCTGTATCATCCATAAAGAAACCTGTAACAGTAACCGTTTTTACTGGAGCATCATTTGTTTTTGTAAAATCGTAATCGGTCTGTCCTAAAACAAACGATCCACTCGGAATCGGAACCATTCCCTTTGGACGAACTGGCGTCCAAGCCGAAGATGTTTTCGAAACTATTTGTCCATCATTTCTATCACTACTCCCTCTGTTTTTCAACATTTTACATGATGATAAAGAAAGAGATAGCAACAATGCACTTACCAAAATTCTATTCATTCTGTTATAGATTTATTTTTATACAGGTTTTATACTTTTAGTTCTCAATTAATAAGGCTACAAATTAAGGCAATTTATTAATTGATTTTTAAAATTGTTCTTTATTTTTTAATAAAATTTTTTGAAATATTTCCACCACCTATTTGGTATATCACCATTAAGGGCTTGTTCGTAATCTTTTTCTGAACACGGAATAATTTCAAATTTTCGCTCTCCATCAACAGTGTTATCAACTTCTATCCACAATTGATTGGTTAATACATTTCGGTAAAAAATATAATTGTATCCTTCTGTAGGAACAAAAATTTTTTCAAAATATTGTGTATCGTCAAAACTTTTTATCTCTGGACGGTGATTTTTTCCATCAATAAAATACCAAATCATCTGCGAAATTAATAGATGATCTAATTTTTTATAATTTTCGATATAATCACAAACGTAAAGTGAAGTCAATTTATTGCTGAAACCTAAATATCTTGTCAACGCACAAATTTCGCGCGAAGTAAATCCATTTGGCGTCATATTTTTTGAAGAAGAGAAATCCGAACCTTGTAAACTCGATAAATTAAGCAAAGCCGCATTTACATCTCTCGAATAAGGTTCTATTTCTTTTACATTTTCAGAAATCACACCCAAACGAATAGCATCAAAATTTAACTGATCTAACAAATCTAATTTTTCTTGCGCCACGAAATATGTTTGAAAACCAATATTTGTGTAATCCAATAAATTGAAAGGCTCATTAGAAATAATTTTTGTTAAATAATTATTCTCCGTTGTTTGCGCTTCATCTTTTCCTAATCGTAATTTATGATCGATTGTTAAGTAGTAAACTTTATCAACAATTTCATCATACGCACGATATTGTTGATAACCTAAACTTGGATTTCCACCCAAAATAACAACAACGTATCCATCACGAATTAATCCGTTTGTAACTTCTCTAAAAACTTTTTCGGTTTCGGATTTATCATCATAAAAAACAACATCACCAAAATCGTACAAATCGATCGACCAATTTCCCATTTGCATTTCGTACAATTGTGTACGAACAAGGCTAAAATCTACATCTTCGATCAAATCTTTTTGTTTCGAACGAGATTCTGTCACACCAATAATCGCGATTTTATCGTTCGATTTTTCATCGATTTCGATCACATCTTCGCGAAATTTTATAGCTTGTCCTAACGCAAAAGAATTACAAGATTTAGCAAAATCTTGTAATTCTTCAGAAACGGGTTTTAAAAAGTCGTTATACATTACTTTTTAGTCGTTGTTTTTTTAGTTGTCGTTTTCTTCGCAGTTGTCTTTTTTGCTGGCGCTTTCTTTTTAGGTTTTGCTGCTTCTATTAATTTTTTAACCTCAGCCAAAGTCAACGCTTCTGGATTCGTCTCTTTCGATAGCTCAACTTTTACTTTTCCTTGAATCAAATTATAACGTCCCCAACGTGCTTTCTCCAAACGAATTTCCTGTTCTGCCCATTCGCGTACCACACGTTCAGATTCTTTACGTTTTTTATCTTCAATCAATTCGATAATATCAGCTTGAGATAAATGATCGAAATCGTATTTTTTTGGAACATTAATAAACCATTCATTCCATTTGATAAATGGTCCAAAACGTCCTTTTCCTTTTGTTACATCATACCCTTCGTATTGTGCAATCGGTGCATCAGCTTTTAATTTTTCTTCAATTAATTCTACTGCACGATCAAATGATAAATCCATTGGATCTTCCTCTTTCGGAATCGAAATATATTTATCATCAAATTTCACATAAGGCCCAAAACGTCCAATATTCACTTCTACTTCGTGCGCTTTATACTCACCCAAAGTTTTTGGTAATTCGAACAATTTCATTGCCTCTTCTAAGGTAATATTATGAATAGATTGATGCTTTTGAAGACTTGCAAAACGAGGTTTTTCTTCATCTTCTGCTTCACCAATCTGAATCATTGGTCCAAAACGTCCAATACGTGCATGCACTTTTTTACCCGAAACAGGGTCAATTCCCAATTCGCGTTCTCCAGTTGCACGATCTGCATTTTCTTGAACATCTTCTACAACATGATGAAATTTCGTATAAAATTCATCAATCATTTTTGTCCAATTCAATTTACCTTCTGCAATATCATCAAAACTATTTTCAACACGTGCCGTAAAATCGTAATCCATCACATTCGTAAAATAATCAACCAAGAAATCATTTACCACGATTCCGATATCAGTTGGCATTAATTTGCGACGATCAGCTCCAAAAATTTCTTTTTGTTGAACTTTTTTGATTTGATTATCGATTAACGTTAAGGTATTATATTTTCGTTCTTGACCATCCAATTCACCAACTTCCACATAACCTCTATTTTGGATTGTAGAAATCGTTGGTGCATAAGTTGACGGACGACCAATTCCTAATTCTTCTAATTTTTTCACCAAAGATGCCTCTGTATAACGAGCCGCAGGACGAGAAAAACGTTCAGTACCGTTTATTTCATCTGCTTTCAATTGCTCATTAACTTTTACATTTGGCAATAATACTTTATCGTCATCTGCATCTTCTTCGTCAAACGATTCTTGATATACTTTTAAGAAACCATCAAACACAATTATTTCTCCTTTCGCTTGGAAAATAAAGTTGTTTTTGTTGTTATCAATATCAATAATAGTTCTCTCCAGTTCTGCATTTGCCATTTGAGAAGCAACTGTACGTTTCCAAATTAATTCGTACAATTTTCGCATTGAATCGTCTGCATTAATCGAATGATTTTCGAAATGTGTTGGACGAATCGCCTCGTGCGCTTCTTGTGCAGATGAATTTTTATTTTTGTATTTTCTTATCTCAACATATTTGTTTCCGTAAGCAGATTCTATCTCAGCTTTTACCGCTGTTAAAGCTTCATCAGACAAATTTACACTATCTGTTCTCATATATGTGATATGTCCAGATTCGTATAATTGTTGTGCGACACGCATCGTTCTTGAAACTGAAAAACCTAATTTACGAGATGCCTCTTGTTGCAAAGTTGATGTTGTAAATGGTGCTGAAGGTGTACGTTTTGCTGGTTTCTTTTGTAAATCATTTACTTTAAAATCTGCTCCAACACATGTTTCTAAGAAATCTTCGGCTTCTTTTAACGTAGAAAATTCTTTTGTTAAAACTGCTTTTAATGTTCTTCCATCATTTGTTTCGAAAATTGCAATGAATTTATATGATGAAACTGGAACAAAATTTTGAATTTCTTTTTCACGTTCGACAATTAATCGAACAGAAACTGATTGAACACGTCCTGCAGATAAACCTGGTTTTATTTTTTTCCATAAAATTGGCGACATTTCGAAACCAACTAATCTGTCCAAAACACGACGAGCTTGTTGTGCATCAACCAAATTCTCATCAATTTGACGTGGATTTTCTACCGCACGTTGAATCGCTTTTT
Source organism: Empedobacter sp. UBA7494 (assembly GCF_002478465.1). NCBI lineage: Bacteria > Pseudomonadati > Bacteroidota > Flavobacteriia > Flavobacteriales > Weeksellaceae > Empedobacter > Empedobacter sp. UBA7494. The sequence continues at coordinate 18,492 of NZ_DLOC01000025.1, read as the reverse complement.
TTGTAATTTCATTAAAAACAATACGCTTTGTATCTTTCTTTTCTAATCCAAGAACGTGATACAAATGCCAAGAAATTGCTTCTCCTTCGCGGTCCTCATCGGATGCTAACCAAATTGTTTGGGCTTTCGAAGACAATTTTTTCAGTTTACTTACAACCTCCTTTTTATCAGGTGTTACTTCGTATATTGGCTTATAATGATTCTCGATTTCGATTCCCATTCCTTTCTTTGGTAAATCGACCACGTGACCAAAACTTGATTCCACGATAAAATCATCACCTAAAAAACCTTGAATGGTTTTAGCTTTTGCTGGGGACTCAACAATAACGAGATTTTTAGACATATTGTTTTCTTAAAAAATTTCTGCAAAATTAATAACAAAAAAATGAAGCAGCCAAAAATGATTTTCAACTGCTTCATAATTTTGTCTATTTCATGTAAGGATTATCCTTGTAAATATCTGTTCCGATTTGGTCTATTTCTGATTGTTCTTCATCTTCTGTTCCTATAACTGTTTCATATAAAACATATGTTGCAATATAGATTAGAGGCATTGCTACTAATAATCCAACTCCACAAGCAAGTGCTCCTAAAATTGCGACTCCAAAACAAGCCAAACAAAAAACAAATGCTGATCCGAAGTTTTTAAATAAAATACTTACACTTGATTTTATAGCTTCCGTTGTTGTAAAACCTGTAAACAAAACAAACGGAATTGCTAATATTGATGTAACATAGAAAATGAACCCAGGTACAATACATAATAAAATACCTATGAATCCTAAAAATTGAACAGCTAAATATGTTGTAAAAATAACCCCAAATTTTCCATCTTTATAATGAATAAACAAATCTGAAAAGTCTGGATTTTGATGTTTATTAAATTTTTTAGCCATTGTCAAAATACTTACTGTAATTGGTGCTAAAGCTGCTGCAACTACAATACTAACAATATTACTCACCAACGCTAAAGGAGATGATACTTCTGCAAGCACTTCATTTAAATCAGATGAATCATTGATAACCATAGTTGGTGCTGAAATGAATAATCCTAAGAAGAAATTAATCATGAAACTAATTGCGAATGTTATTACAATTGCAAGAATTGCATATAATGCGATTCCCGAAAAAATTTCCCATGATTTTGAAAAAATATCTCCAACGTTTATATTAACTCCCCGTTGCTTAATTTCTTCTATTCTTTGTCTAATTCTATCATCCATAGTTTTATATTTTTTTTAGATTTCCTCAAATCTACAAAATGTTAATAAAATGCAAAAGAAAATTTTACTGCCAATATGTCACATAGATTTATTATTTTTGCACGATAAAATATCCATTTTAGAATGCATACAGAAGAAAAACATATAGATGAAGCAAGACAAGGAGAGGCTTTGATGACTGCTCCTACTCGTAATGCAACAAAGAAATTATTCTTAGAAAGTTACGGATGTCAAATGAATTTCTCGGATAGTGAAATTGTTGCATCTATTCTAAATAACGAAGGTTATCAAACCACTCAAAAAGTTGACGAAGCAGATTTAATTCTTTTAAACACTTGTTCTATTCGTGAAAAAGCGGAACAAACAGTTCGTAAACGTTTAGGAACATTAAACGGGATCAAAAAACAAAATCCAAGTCTTAAAATTGGTGTTTTGGGTTGTATGGCGGAACGTTTGAAACATAAATTTCTTGAAGAAGAACATTTAGTTGATATCGTTGTTGGACCTGATGCTTACCGCGATTTACCAAACTTAATCAACGATGTAGAAGATGGTCGTGATGCGGTAAATGTACAATTATCAAAAGAAGAAACTTACGCAGAAATTTCTCCTGTTCGTTTAGGAGGAAATGGCGTTACAGCTTTCGTTACGATTACTCGTGGTTGTGATAACATGTGTACGTTCTGTGTTGTACCTTTTACACGTGGTCGTGAGCGTTCTCGTGATCCGCACTCAATTTTGAATGAGTGTAAAGAATTAGCAGAATCTGGTTATAAAGAAATTACACTTTTAGGTCAAAATGTCGATTCATATTTATGGTATGGTGGAGGACCAAAAAAAGATTTCAAAAATGCAACTGATATTCAGAAAGCGACTGCTGTAGATTTTGCTCAATTATTAGACATGGTTGCTACGCAGTTTCCTAACATTCGTTTACGTTTTTCAACTTCTAATCCACAAGATATGGAAGAAGGCGTATTGCAAATGATGGCGAAACACAAAAACATTTGTAAATACATTCACTTACCTGTTCAATCGGGCTCTACGACTGTCTTAGCACGTATGAATCGTCAACATACTCGTGAAGAATATTTCGAATTAATTGATAAAATTCGTCGTATCGTTCCAGATTGTGCTTTATCGCACGATATGATTGCAGGTTTCTGTGGCGAAACAGAAGAAGAACATCAAGATACATTATCATTAATGGAATATGTGAAATATGATTTCGGTTATATGTTCGCTTATTCTGAGCGACCAGGAACACCAGCCCACAAAAAAATGCCTGATGACGTTTTACCAGAAGATAAAAAGCGTCGTTTACAAGAAATCATCGAAATGCAACAAAAACATTCTGCAGAGCGTATGAATAGTTATGTTGGAAAGACGCATGAAGTTTTGATTGAAGGAAACTCTAAACGTGACGAAAATTTCTGGTACGGACGTAATACACAAAACGCGGTTTTAGTTTTCCCTAAAATAGAAGGAACTAAAATAGGAGATTTTGTAAACGTAAAAGCAAATAGCTGTACAACGGCTACTTTGATTGGTGAAATGATAGAAGGATAAACAATCAATCCGTCAATTGTATACTAAAAATAAAATTCGTCAATTCGAGTGATTTTTATAAATGAAATGATTAAAAATCGTATTGAGAATAGAATTTTAATAGTTTAAAACCTTATTTTCGATACAAACTCTAAAAAATTTTACTCGAAATGACGGTTTTAATAAGACAATAATTGAAATTTGATAGATCATTTTTCAAAAACCTAAAAAATAAAAAAATGGATTCTTTACAAACTATCAAACAACGTTTTGGAATCATTGGAAATAATATAGCCTTGAATCGTGCTTTAGAAAAGGCGATTCAGGTTGCACCTACCGACATTTCTGTTCTTGTTATCGGAGAAAGTGGTGTTGGTAAAGAATTTATTCCGAAAATCATTCACAATCAATCGGCGCGCAAACACAACAATTATATTGCAGTGAACTGTGGTGCGATTCCAGAAGGAACAATAGATTCTGAATTATTTGGACACGAAAAAGGAGCTTTTACAGGTGCAACACAAACACGTAAAGGTTATTTTGAAGTAGCAGATGGTGGAACAATTTTCTTAGACGAAGTTGGTGAATTGCCTTTAGCTACACAAGTGCGTTTGTTGCGTATTTTAGAGTCGGGTGAATTTATGAAAGTTGGCTCTTCGGAACTTCAAAAAACAAATGTTCGTGTTGTTGCAGCAACCAATGTAAAACTGAAAGAAGCGGTAGAAAAAGGTAAATTTCGAGAAGATTTATATTATCGATTAAATACAGTTCAAATTGATATTCCAGCTTTGCGCGAGCGAAAAGAAGATATTAATTTATTGTTCAGAAAATTTGCTTCAGATTTTGCAAATAAATACAGAATGCCTCATATCGAGCTTTCTCCAGAAGCCCAAAATTATATTGCGAATTATCCTTGGCCGGGAAATGTGCGTCAATTGAGAAATTTTGCTGAACAAGTTTCTGTTGTTGAAAAAGACCGCGTGATTTCGTTAGAAAAAATCATGGAATTATTACCCAATAATTCAACAATGTTAACGGTTACAAACAAATCAAAAGATGGAAGTTCTTCTGATTTTATGGAACGAGAATTATTGTTCAAGGTTTTATTGGACATGAAAAAAGATTTGAACGATTTACGTGCTTTAACATTAGATTTGATCAAACACAAAGATGTTGAAGATTTTAATGGCAACACGCAAGAATTGATTCAGCGCGTTTATCAAGATCAAAACGAACCAGAAGAAGATTTTGTGCCAAGTCAATATAATTTGGTTCCAACGAAATCTGCTCCAATTACACCAAATTATCAACAATCGCAATACGATTATTCGAACGATGTATATGATGTAAGTCCAATCGAAGAACCAGAATCGCTTTCATTACAGGATAACGAAAAGGAAATGATAAAATTGGCGTTAGAAAAACACAAAGGAAAACGTAAAATGGCGGCTGACGAATTGGGAATTTCTGAGCGAACATTGTACCGAAAAATCAAACAATATCATTTGTAATATGAACAAAATAAAACTATTCATCCTTAGTATTTTTGCTATTTTTAGTTTAACAGGATGTATAAAATATTCACTTTCGGGAGCTGCAATTCAACCAGATTGGAACACAATTTATGTGGCAACTTTCCCGAATTACGCACCTCAACAAAATCCTACTTTAAGTCAAGATTTAACGATTGCCATTCAAGATATTTTTAGAAGTAGAACGAAGTTGAAGTTAAACTCAAACGAAAATTCTGACTTAATTATCGAAGGTGAAATTACGGGATACGACGTTGTTCCAGAAGCAATTCAATCGAATGATATTGCAGCAAAAAACCGTTTGACAATTTATGTAAAAGTTCGATATATCAACAATAAAGACGAATCAAAAAGTTATGACAGAACATTTTCTGCTTTCCAATTATATGACGGAAATGCTATGTTAAGCGCTGTAGAATCGTCAATTGTTCCATTAATTATTGATGATATTCGCGACCAAGTTTTTGCGTCTATTGCGATGGATTGGTAAAAAAATAACCTTATATTTGAGCAATGACCAGAATTGAATATTTAGTAGCACATCCGTACGAAGTCGAGAAATCGGACATTCCACTTCTTAAAAAAGAAGTAGAAAAATATCCGTATTTCTACACATTGCGTGCATTGTTACTTTATGGTTTGAAAAAGGAAAATCATCCTTCTTTTGAGGATTATTTGAACAAAACGTCAATTCACAGCAGCAATCGTGTCGATTTGTATCATTACATCAATTCGGAACCAATTCAGAAAGAAATTCAAACAAAAACTGAAACTATTTCTCCTGAAATGGAAGAAGAAAAAGTGGAAGAATTAGCTGAAAACAAAATTATTTCTGAACCTATTTTAGAAAATTCTACTTCTGAAATCATCGAAAACAATAACGAAACAGTTGAAGTTTTTGATGAAATCATTGAAGAAAAGGAAGAAGAATCTAATCAAGAAATTGAGGTTGTTTCTGACATAAATTCTGATGAAATTAATGAAGATATTGTGGACGAAATGATCGAAAATAATACAGAAGAATCGGAATTGAGAACAGATCATGTGGTTGACATTATTTCGGATGAAGAATTGAACGAAGTTGCTGAAATCACGAATAAAGTTGTGGTAGAAAATTATTCGAAAGAAGAAAATTTAACTTCTGAAAATGATATCGAAAATGCTGTTCAACAAACTTCTGGAATTGAAATTATTGAATCTGAACCTCAGCAAGTAATTGAAACAATAGTAACAATAGAAGATAATCAGGAAGAAGAAATTATAGAAGGATTGTCTGAAAATGCTGAAGTAATTGAAGAATCTGAACCTGAAACGATTGAAGAAAAAGTAGAGATTATTGAAAATAATTTGGATGAATCGACGTTTTCTTTTTCAGATTGGTTGAAAAAAGTTCCTTCTCAATCAAAAACACAACAAGAGATTGAAGAAGAGCAAGAAATTGCAGAAAGAGAAATAAAATATAAGTTGATTGATGACTTTTTGGAAAAAAATCCGAAAATCGTTCCGATGAAAAAAACGGATATTACACCAGTCAGCACACCTTCAAATTTCGTTCAGAATACGGAAGAATATTCGGATTTGATGACCGAAACTTTGGCTCAGATTTATACTGAGCAAAAAAAATATGATAAGGCAATTAAAGCTTATAAGATATTAATTTTGAAATATCCAGAAAAAAATAGTTTATTTGCAAATCGAATTAAAGAAATTGAAAATTTAAAAAACTCTAAATAATAAAATGGGACTATTTCAGTTTTTCATGATTATTATCATGATTTTATGTGTATTATTAGTACTAATCGTATTATCTCAAAACCCTAAAGGAGGAGGATTATCTTCTACTTTTGGAGGTGGCGGAGGAAGCCAAATGTTTGGAGTTCAAAGAACGAATAAATTCTTAGACAACACAACTTGGGGATTATTTATCGCTGTAATCGTATTGATTATTGGAGCAAGTGCTTCGCATGAAAATCCAAATGCGATAAAACCAATTAAGCCAAATGTTACGGCACCGGCTAATAATTTACCAACGCAACCTGCTGCAAACGGAGCAAGTTAAAATCAATTACCAGCTCAACCACAACCAGCGAAGTAATTTTGATAAGAAAATAAATTAAAAAACGCGAATCATCAAATGATTCGCGTTTTTTAATGCCTTATATTGAATATTTATTCATAATTTAGTCCTAAACACTGAATATGAAACACTATTACTTCTTTATACTATTAATATCTTTATTTTTTATCGGATGCGGCCAACGAAAAGTTTTAAAAACTATTTTTATGAATGAATTAAATATTTTTAGAACTGGATTTGATGGAAAAGGATGTAAAAATGAAGTAAAAGTTTTTACAAATATGAAAGATTTTGATGAATTTCAAAAGTCATTAATTATTCCGGGACAACGAAACGCTCCATTAGAAATAATTGACTTCTCAAATAAAAATATTGCAGTTATTTGTAAAGAAGATATTGATCGTTACGAAATCTCTGAATTAACTAGTTCTTCTAAAAAAAACATTTTAAGACTACATCAATATAAAGATGAAGCTGATAGATCCATCAACTTATTTTTTATAGAAATACCTAAAGAAATTAATTATTTAACACTAGAATATTGAAATTTATGAAAACAAAATTTATTATCTTATCTCTTCTGATGGGAGGAAGTTCGGTTTTTGCGCAAAGTAATCATTGGCAAGAATTGAAAAATAAAAATTTTCAACCTACTAATTTAGTTGAAAGATCTACTGTTCCTAAAGAATTTACATTATTTAAATTAGATGTTACAAGTTTACTTAATGACTTAAATTCTATTGCCAACAAAGGGAATAATAATGCTCAGTTAGTAAACATTCCGAATGAAAGTGGTGAAATAACAAAATATCTTGTTGAAGAAGCATCTATTATGGCGCCTAAATTACAAGAGAAATATAACACGATTAAATCTTATGTAGGGAAATCTGTTGATGGAAAAGCTACAATCCGTTTTAGTTATTCTCCTTATCACGGTTTTAGTGCAATGATACAGAAAGGTCACGATATTTCTTATATTGATGCTTATACAGAAGATTTGTCAACTTACATTTCATATAGTAGAAAAAATGTTGATGATAATATTAATTTTTCTTGTCATACAGATGATGTATATCAACAGAAATTAATCAATCAAATCACAAATGATATACCTACGAATAAAACTGCTATTGATGGTAAAATGAGAAAATACCGTTTAGCTTTAGCGACAACTATAGAGTACTCTAGATACCATGTAAATAGAGCAGGATTATCATCTGGTACCAATGAAGAAAAACTAGCAGCTGTTATTTCAGCTATAAATGTAGCTATGACTCGTGTAAATGGTGTTTATGAAAAAGAGTTTGGTGTAACAATGGAACTAGTGGAAAATAATGATAAAATTATTTTTATTACAACAGATGAATACACCAACAATAATGGAAGTGCTATGCTAAAAGAAAATCAAATTGTTTTAGACAGAGAAATAGGTGTAGATAATTATGATATTGGCCATGTTTTTTCTACTGGTGGTGGTGGAGTAGCTTACTTACAAAGTCCTTGTAGTACAATTAAAGCAGGAGGTGTAACTGGATTAGGAGCACCTATAAATGATCCTTTCTATATCGATTATGTAGCTCATGAAATGGGACACCAATTTGGAGCACCACATACTTTTAACAATTCTTGTAGTGGAAATCGCTCAGGCGCTACAGCAGTTGAACCTGGTAGTGGAAGTACCATTATGGCTTATGCTGGTATTTGTCCTCCTAATGTACAAAATAATAGTGACCCTTATTTTTCTACTGTAAGTGTTAATAATATATATAATTTTATTACTTCTACAAATGGAAGTTGTTCAGTAAATACTGATTCAGGAAACAATGAACCTGTCATTGTTCTAGATAAATTGTCATATAACATTCCTCACTCAACCGCTTTTGTTTTGGAAGCAACAGCTAGTGATCCTGATGGAGACGTAATAACATACAACTGGGAACAAACAGATACACAAATAGCTACGCAACCTCCTGTATCTACTAATAAAAATGGACCAACATTTCGATCTCTTAATCCAACTACAGTAGGATACAGATACTTCCCTAATTTACAATCAATTGTTGATGGTAAATTAACTTTAGAGACAAATCCAGCTCCTATGAACTGGGAAGTTATTCCAAGCGTTGCTCGTACGCTAAAATTCTCTCTTTTAGTTAGAGATAACAATCCTAAAGGAGGTCAAACTGATCGTAAAAATGTTGTACTTGTTACAAAAGATTTCGGTCCATTCAAAGTTACTTCGCAAGCGACAACTGATTATTGGACTCAAAATTATCCAGCATCAATTACTTGGGATGTTGCAGGAACTGATTCAAACGGTATTGACACACAAAATGTAAAAATTTTATTATCGGTTGATGGAGGAAAAACATTTGATTATGTTTTAGCTGAATCAGTTCCAAATAATGGAAAATATGATTTCACAGTTCCAACGAATGTTACACTAACAAAAGAAGCGCGCATTATGATTAAAGCAATTGATAATGTTTTCTTAGCTGTAAATGCCGCAAATTTTGAAATTTCTGATAAATTAGCAACTTCTGAGATCAATTCGAAAGATTTAGGTACGATTTCTCCAAATCCTTCAAATGGAATAATCAATTTAGATTTTACAAAATCATTTACAACAGGTAAAATTACGGTGACAGATTTAGCAGGAAGAACAGTTTACTCAAACAAATTGAATTCTTCGAAATCTCAACAAGTTAATTTATCTAGTTTATCAAATGGTGTTTACATTGTTTCGATTGAAGCAGGTAACGAACAATTCACGAAAAAAGTGATTATCAAAAAATAATTATTCATAAAAATCACTTTAAATGCCAAGTTGTCATACAACTTGGCATTTTTGTTTTAAGGAGTGAAATTAACTTATCCATAATGGCAGAAATTGTGTGTTGGCACGTTTTTCGTTTATTTAAAACCATCAATTATTAAAATAAAAATACAAATATGTCACAATTAAACATTAAACCATTAGCAGATCGAGTGGTTATTGAGCCTGCTCCTGCAGAAACTAAAACAGCTTCAGGAATTATTATCCCAGATTCAGCAAAAGAGAAACCTCAAGAAGGAATTGTAGTTGCAGTTGGTAATGGTAAAAAAGATGAACCAATGACAGTTGCAGTTGGTGACAAAGTACTTTACGGTAAATATTCAGGAACTGAATTAAAATTAGAAGGTAAAGATTACTTAATCATGCGTGAAGCTGATATTTTGGCAATCATCTAAATTTAGTTGTAATTAGTAAAATGTATTAAGTACAAAGTAACTTATTTTTTAATTTTTAATCATATTCGACTTAAGACTTAAGACTTAAGACAACAAAACTTATAAAAAATGGCAAAAGATATTAAATTCGATATTGAATCAAGAGACGCTTTAAAAAGAGGTGTTGATGCATTAGCAAATGCAGTTAAAGTAACATTAGGACCAAAAGGTCGTAACGTAGTTTTAGAAAAATCTTTCGGTGCTCCACATGTAACAAAAGACGGAGTTTCTGTAGCAAAAGAAATCGAATTGGAAGATCCAATCGAAAACTTAGGTGCACAAATGGTGAAAGAAGTTGCTTCTAAAACAAACGACGTTGCAGGTGATGGTACTACAACTGCTACAGTTTTAGCTCAAGCTATCGTTCGCGAAGGTTTGAAAAACGTTGCTGCAGGTGCAAACCCAATGGACTTAAAACGTGGTATTGACAAAGCTGTTGCTGGAATTGTTGCTAACTTAAGAGAGCAATCTCAAGAAGTTGGTGATTCATCAGAAAAAATTAAACAAGTTGCATCTATCTCTGCAAATAACGATGATACTATTGGATCATTAATCGCAGAAGCTTTTTCTAAAGTTGGAAAAGAAGGAGTAATTACTGTTGAAGAAGCAAAAGGAACAGAAACTTACGTTGACGTTGTAGAGGGAATGCAATTCGATCGTGGATATCAATCTCCTTACTTCGTTACAAACGCAGATAAAATGATTGCTGAATTAGAGAATCCTTACATCTTATTATGTGAGAAAAAAATCTCTAACTTACAAGAAATCTTACCTTTATTAGAGCCAGTTGCTCAATCAGGACGTCCATTCTTAATTATTTCTGAAGAAGTTGAAGGTCAAGCTTTAGCTACTTTAGTAGTGAACCGTTTAAGAGGTTCTTTAAAAATTGCTGCTGTTAAAGCACCAGGATTTGGAGATCGTAGAAAAGCGATGTTACAAGATATCGCAATCTTAACAGGAGGTACAGTTATTTCTGAAGAGCAAGGAATTACGTTAGAAACTGCTACTTTAGAAATGTTAGGTACTGCTGAAAGAGTAGTTATTGACAAAGACAATACAACTATTGTTAATGGTGCTGGTGATGCAGAGCAAATCAAATCTCGTGTTAACCAAATTAAAGCGCAAGTAGAAACAACTACTTCTGACTATGACCGTGAAAAATTACAAGAGCGTTTAGCTAAATTAGCTGGAGGTGTTGCTGTATTATACGTTGGTGCTGCTTCAGAGGTTGAAATGAAAGAAATTAAAGACCGTGTTGATGATGCTTTACACGCAACTCGTGCTGCTGTAGAAGAAGGTATCGTTGCTGGTGGTGGTGTTGCTTTTGTCAGAGCTTTATCTAACTTAACAATTGATACTACAAATGCTGACGAAGCTACAGGTGTTAAAATTGTAACACGTGCAGTGGAAGAACCTTTACGCCAAATTGTTCATAACGCTGGTGGAGAAGGTTCTGTAGTTGTTGCAAAAGTAAAAGAAGGAAATGGTGATTTCGGATACAATGCGAAAACTGACGAATATGTAAACATGATCGAGGCTGGAGTTATTGATCCAACTAAAGTCGCTCGTGTTGCATTAGAAAACGCTGCTTCTGTTGCAGGTATGTTAATTACGACTGAAGCTGTTGTTACAGAAATTAAAAAAGATGAGCCTGCTATGCCACCAATGGGTGGAGGAATGCCAGGAATGATGTAATCATCAACTCATAAAAATATACAATAGAAAAAGCCATTCAGAACTCTGAATGGCTTTTTCATTAAGTCATAAATAATAAAAACTATATAATCGTCGATTTCCCCATCAATACATTTTCAAAATTAAAATATGAATGATGATCATGATCGCTCAATAATATCTTCGCAATATAATTTACCACAACAGACGTCGAATAATCGCTCGTTTCATCTAAATCTGAAGTTACAATCAAATTATTAATCGCATTTTCCACCGCATTTTCTATTGCTTTTGCCCCTTCTTCTAATCCCAAATAACGCAACATCATTGCGGCACTCAAAATAGAAGCCATAGGATTTGCAATTCCTTTACCTTTTGCCTGTGGATACGAACCATGAATAGGCTCGAACAATGCATTTTCTGTACCAATAGAAGCCGAAGGCAACAACCCTATACTTCCACCAATTACACTTCCTTCGTCCGAAATAATATCACCAAACATATTCTCTGTCAAAATCACATCAAATTGTTTTGGATTGATAATTAATTGCATCGCTGCATTATCAACAAACAAGAAATCTAATTCAACTTCTGGATATTCTTGACTAATATCCATCGCAACTTTTCGCCATAAACGAGAGGTATCCAACACATTTGCCTTGTCTACCAACGTTACTTTTTTGCGACGCTTCATTGCTTCCTGAAAAGCTAAATGTGTAATTTGCTCAATGTCTTTTCTGTTGTACGAACACGTATCATACGCATGAGAACCATCTTGCGCTGTAAATTTTTCTCCGAAATAAATTCCATTAATCAATTCACGAAAAATAACCATATCTGTTCCTTCGATGTGCGAACGTTTCAATGGACTTTTCCCCAACAAAGATTCGTAAGCCTTGATTGGACGGATATTTGCAAATAAACCAAGTTCCTTTCTCAGCTTTAACAAACCTTGTTCGGGACGAACTTTAGCGTTCGGATTATAGTCATATTTTGGATCACCAATAGAACCAAACAAAACCGCATCTGCATCTTTACATAATTGCAATGTCGCATCAGGCAAAGGATTTCCCGTTTCGTCAATCGCAATTGCACCAATCAAAGCTTCCTCAAATTCGAAATTATATTTAAAAATTTGTTTAACGACTTTCAGAACTTTTATTGTTTCCGAAACGACTTCTGGTCCTATTCCATCGCCAGAAAGTACTGCAATTTTATGCGTTTTCATGTTGTAAAGATTTTTGGTTTTGTTCGTAAGTTTCTATTTTATCTTTTTGACTGATTAAAAAATCAATGTCATCATATCCGTTTAATAAACAGATTTTTTTATAAGAATCAACATCAAAGTTGATGGTTTGATCTTGAATTTTTAAGGTTTGATTTTCTAAATTAACTTCAAATTCAGTTGAAGAATTTTGATCGATGATTTCAAAGATTTGATTTAAAATTTCATCTGAAACAACGATTGGTAAAATTCCGTTATTCAATGCGTTTCCTTTAAAGATATCTGCAAAATAACTACTAATCACTACATCAAACCCATAATCTTTAATTGCCCAAGCGGCGTGTTCTCGGCTACTTCCACAACCAAAATTTTTACCTGCAACTAATATTTTTCCAGCATATTTTGAATCATTCAGCGGGAAATTTTCAATTGATTGATTATCTTGATTAAATCGCCAATCTCTGAATAAATTATCTCCAAAACCTTCTCTACTAATCGCTTTCAAAAAACGAGCTGGAATAATTTGATCGGTATCTATATTTTCTATTTTAATCGGAACAGCCGATGATTTTAGTTGATTGATTGAATCCATTTTGAGTAAATTTTAATTGATATCAAAAATTTTTCCGTGAATTGCAGCAGCAGCAGCAATCAAAGGACTTGCTAATAATGTACGAGAATTTGGACCTTGACGACCTTCAAAATTTCTATTCGAAGTCGAAACACAATATTTTCCTTCCGGAACTTTATCGTCATTCATCGCCAAACAAGCCGAACAACCTGGTTCGCGCAATCTGAACCCAGAAGCTTCAAAAATTTTATCCAAACCTTCTTCTATCGCTTGCTTTTCTACTTGTTTCGATCCTGGAACAATCCACGCTGTTACATTTTCATTGCGCTGTTTTCCTTTCACATAATTTGCCACTTCACGCAAATCTTCGATTCTTGCATTGGTACAACTTCCGATAAACACATAATCAATTGGATGATTGATGATTGATTGATTATCTTGGAATCCCATATATTTCAACGCTTTTTCAAACGATTCTTTTTCATTATCGCTTAACGAATCTTTAGAAGGAATACTGTCTTTCACCGAAATTCCCATTCCTGGATTCGTACCAAACGTAATCATTGGATAAATATCCGCAGCGTCAAATTCTATTTCTTCATCAAAAATTGCATCAGCATCACTTGGTAAAGTTTTCCAATATGCTACTTTTTGCTCCCAATCTTCTCCTTTCGGTGCAAATGGTTTATCTTTTAAATAAGCAAAAGTTGTTTCATCTGGTGCAATCATTCCGCCACGAGCGCCCATTTCTATCGACATATTACAAACTGTCATTCGACCTTCCATCGACATATTCTCGAAAACATCTCCTGCATATTCACAGAAAAAACCTGTTCCTGCATTTGTTCCAACTTTAGAAATGATATACAAAATCACATCTTTTGGTTGAACATTTGGATTCAGTTTTCCATTAACTGTAATTCGCATCGATTTTGGTTTATTCATCAACAAACATTGACTAGCAAAAACCTGTGCAACTTGACTTGTTCCAATTCCGAAAGCAATTGCTCCAAAAGCTCCATGCGTAGATGTGTGACTATCGCCACAAACCATGCTCATTCCTGGTTGCGTAACACCCAATTCTGGCGCAATAATGTGAACAATTCCTTGATACGGATGACCTAAACCATAAAAAGTAATATTATTTTTTTCGCAATTAATCGCTAATTGCTCTAATTGTTGTTTTGATAATGGATCTCGAACTGGCTTATCTTGATTAATCGTTGGTACATTGTGATCCGCAGTTGCAACAATTTGATTTGGTCGAAAAATTGGAATATTTCTCGCTTCTAATTCTGCAAAAGCTTGTGGACTTGTTACTTCGTGAATTAAATGTTTATCAATATAAATCACTTGTGGTCCATTTTCTACTTGGCTGACAACATGGGCATCCCACACTTTATCGAATAATGTTCTCATGCGAATTTTCTCTGTGATGTTTGATTAAACTGATGCATTAATCCAAGTAAATCTTCACGAACAACTTCTTTCTTCAAATCTGCAATTTCTAAAAATTGTTCATATAAAATATCTAATTCATTTTTAGATGTATCGAAACCGATATCTTTTAGACGATAAGCTAACGCCGAACGCCCGCTACGAGCTGTCAAAATAATAGAGGATTCATTAACTCCAACATCTGCTGGATTGATAATTTCGTATGTTTCACGGTTTTTAATCACACCATCTTGATGAATTCCAGAACTGTGCGCAAAAGCATTCGATCCTACAATTGCTTTGTTTGGTTGAACCATCATTCCCATTGTTTCAGAAGTTAATTGACTTAATTCTGTTAACATTTGAGCATTGATATCTGTATAAAAATTCAATTCTTTGTGTTGTCTAAAAATCATCACGATTTCTTCCAAGGCCGTATTACCAGCACGCTCACCAATTCCATTAATTGTACATTCTATTTGGCGTGCTCCATTTATAGCTCCTGCAACTGCATTCGCTGTCGCTAAACCTAAATCGTTATGATTGTGGCAAGAAATAATCACATTATCAATTCCTTGAACATGATCTTTTAAATATTTAATTTTATTTCCATACTCAAAAGGCAAACAATAACCCGTTGTGTCTGGAATATTAAGAACCGTCGCACCAGCTTTTATCACTTCTTCACAAACTTGAGCAAGAAAAGCATTATCCGTTCTTCCTGCATCTTCAGCATAAAACTCAACATCATCTACAAATGTTTTTGCATATGCAACCGCTTCAACTGCACGTTCGATAATCGCTTCACGATTCGAATTAAATTTGTGAATAATATGAGAATCCGAAGTTCCAATTCCGGTATGAATTCTTGGTTTTACGGCATATTGTAAAGCTTTAGCTGCAGATTCTATATCTTTTTTGTTTGCACGAGTTAAACCACAAACTGTGGCATTTTTCACTAATTTTGAAATTGCATTTACGGCTTCGAAATCTCCAGGACTTGAAATTGGAAAACCAGCCTCGATAATATCAACGCCTAATTCGTCCAATCGAGCCGCAATTTCTAACTTCTGTTTTTTGTTTAACTTACACCCCGGCACTTGCTCTCCATCTCTCAGTGTCGTATCAAAAATTTGAATCTTCTCAGCACTCATTGCAATTAGTTTTGTTTGTTATTGTGATGTAAAATTAAAATTGTACTAACTTTAAATTTTCAAATTGAAAAGTGTTTTACAATTCTTAAAGCTAAAATATTTATTATAATTATTTTATTTTCAACACACTAAACATATTTTAATTACAATGTCAAATCATAACAAAGACGCACTATTTAGTTTAATAAAGTCGCTTAATCGTTCCGAAAAACGTCAATTTAAACTTTATGTAAATCGTTTGCAAATTAATGCAGATGCAAAATTTTTGTTATTATTTGAAGAGTTGGATAAGTTGGAAGAATATGATGAAACGTCAATTTTGAAGAAAAAAATTACCACGAAACAACAATTATCAAATCTAAAAGCGCATTTGTACAAACAAATTTTGTTTAGCTTGAGAATGAATCCTTCGCAACAGAATTCGCGTATGCAAATACGTGAACAATTTGATTTTGCTACAATTTTATACCAAAAAGGCTTGCACAAGCAAAGTCTAAAAATGTTGGACAAAGCCAAAACTCAAGCCTTAGATTTTGACGAAAAAGCTATTGCTTATGATATTTTAGAGCTCGAAAAAATTATCGAATCGCAATTTATTACGCGAAGTATTTCTGGTCGTGCAGATCAGTTGATTGAACAATCGGAGGAATTGAGTTTACAGAATTTACAAGCAAGTAAATTGTCTAATTTATCGCTAAAATTGTATAGTATTTTGCTCGAAAATGGATACGCAAAAGATGATGATGAAATTCAAAAAATTCAGAATTTCTTTGATTCGAAAACAAAAAATATCGATTTTAAGAAATTAAAATTCAAAGAGAAATTGTGGTTTTATAAAGCAAATGTTTGGTTGTCGATGTTAACGCAAAACCTTCATTCTGCCTATGAATTTTCGAAAAAATGGGTTGAGTTATTTTACGAGAAAAAAGAACGAATTCTTAGTCATCCTGTTTGGTTTATCAAAGGAAATTCATATTTATTGAAGATTTTATATCTGAAAAAAAAATCGGAAGAATTCAAATTTTGGTTTGATAAATTAGAATCTGTTTATGAGATTTTACCTCAAAATGATAATGTGGAAGCGCTTTGGTTTATCAATAAATTTAATAGTAAACTGAATTATTTTTTCATTAATCCGAAAGAAAATATTAGTCCATTTTTGATTAAAGATATTTTGCGCGAAATAAAATTGCATCAACATAAAATCGATAATCATCATATTTTAGTGCTTTATTTAAAGATTGCTGCGTATTATTTTCTGAATAAAGATTGGGATAATTCCTTTGATTATTGTCAAAAAATTATCAATAGTGAATCTACAATTCAAGAAGATTTACATTTTTATACCCTGGTTTTGATTATGATGAATTTATATGATTCTGGCAACGATCAAGAATTGGATATGTATTCGTACAAAACGCATCAATTCTGCAAAAAGATGAAAAATAGTAACATTATTACACGAAAAATTAGTTTATTTTTTATTGAGTTGAATGATTTGTATCCACATGAAAAAGTTAAAGCTTTCAGAGAATTAGATGATTTCTTGAAAGATTCGGACAATCAAAATCTATTGCGAAGAAATACCAATTACATCAATCTTAGACGTTGGATGGAAGATAAAATTTAAATTTCATGAATTCAAATTAATAATTTCTCTCTATTTATCAAGTAAAGACATCTAATAATCTTGAAGTTGAATAATTTTCTATAAAATAAAATCTATTCAAATTATCTCAAAACAATAATTTATGTAAAAAATCATTGTTTTTTCTGCGTATTATTTCGCAAAAAAGGCTATTTATTAATACCTTTGCAACGTAAATATATTTTTGAGAAATGGAAAAACAACCTCAAGAGGTAGTGTTAGTTGGTGCTGGTATCATGAGTGCTACTTTAAGCATACTTCTTAAAAAAATTAATCCGGCTATTAAGATTTCTGTTTTCGAAAAATTAGATAAGATTGGATTTGAAAGTTCTGATGCTTTTAATAATGCAGGTACTGGTCACTCTGCTTTTTGTGAATTGAATTATACGCCAATGGACAAAAATGGAGTGGTTTATATTGATAAAGCAATTAATATTGCAAAACAATTTGAAACTTCGAAAGAGTTTTGGTCTTACTTAGTCGAAAATAATTACGTTTCTTCTCCAGAAAAATTCTTACGTCCTACTCCACATATGTCTTTTGTTTGGGGCGATGACGATGTAAATTTCTTGAAAAAACGTTACGAAAAATTATCTCAACATCCTTTATTTAAGGATATGGAATATTCGGATGATGTTTCTAAAATCAAAGAATGGGCTCCATTAATTGTTGATGGTAGAAAAGGTAACGAAAAAGTTGCGGCAACGCATATGAACTTGGGAACTGATGTAAATTTTGGTGAATTAACGCGTCAAATTTTCAAAGGTTTACAAGACAAAAAAGAAATTACATTAGAAACTGAACACGAAGTAAAAGACTTAACTCGTCTTAGCAACGGAAAATGGGCAGTAAAAGTAAAAGATTTAAAATCTGGAAATAACAAAGCACTTAATGCTGATTTCGTATTTATTGGTGCAGGTGGAGGAGCAATTTTATTGTTGCAAAAATCTGGAATTCCTGAATCGAAAAAATTTGGAGGTTTCCCAGTTGGTGGACAATGGTTAATTTGTCAAAACGAAGAAGTTATCAAAAAACATCATGCTAAAGTATATGGAAAAGCAAAAATTGGTGCACCACCAATGTCTGTTCCTCACTTAGATACACGTGTTATTGATGGAAAACAATCTTTATTA
>NZ_DLOC01000009.1:0-10778 GCF_002478465.1 Empedobacter sp. UBA7494 | reverse complement strand
CTTTTTGCTGACGATTTACAACTCTAACCATTAATCGATTTCCTCTACTTTCATATTTTGTATATATCTTTTGAACATTTCCTTTGTAATGAATTGTTTTATAATATTCATAAGGAGAATAAGTTTTTGAAGAAAGAAAAAAATATGCAACAATACAACCTAAAAACAAAAGAGGAGAAAATAGTGAAAGAGTAAGTATGATATTATCTTTTTTCATTTAAAAGCTTTACAATATCGTAATATACAAAAAAGGACTTCTAATTGAAGTCCGGTTTTTTATTTTTCTCTTTCGATTACGTATTTTACCATTGTTTCCAATGAATTTCGAAACTCATTTTCGGGAAATTCGTATAGTATATCTAAAGCCTCTTGGCTATATTGTTTCATCATTTTTTGTGTGTACTCAATTCCGCCATGATCTTTCACATACTGAATAATTTCGCGTACACGTTTTTTGTCATTGTTGTAACGTTTTACTGAATTAATCAACCATTTTTTGTCTTTGTCATTCGCTGTGTTAATCGAATAAATCAACGGTAACGTCATTTTTTGTTCTTTGATGTCAATACCGACAGGCTTTCCAATTGCATTAGAAGTGGTATAATCAAACAAATCATCTTTGATCTGAAAAGCAATTCCAACCAATTCACCAAAGCGATGCATTTTCTTCGCAACTTCTTCCGAACAACCAACAGAACGAGCACCAGCTTCACAACAAGCCGCAATAAGCGTAGCCGTTTTCATTCGGATAATTTCGAAATAGACATCTTCTGTAATATCAAGCTTACGCGCTTTTTCGATTTGTAATAATTCACCTTCCGAAATCTCTTGTATTGCTACAGAAACAACTTCAAGTAAATCGAAATCTTTGTTTTTAGTCGAAATAATTAAGGTCTTTGATAAAAAATAATCTCCAACCAAAATAGCTACTTTGTTCTTCCAAATTGCATTAAGTGAAAAGAAACCACGACGCAATGTACTATCATCTACGACATCATCGTGAACCAAAGTTGCAGTGTGAATAAGCTCGATAAAAGAAGCCGCACGGTAGGTACGTTCTTGTACTTCGCCATTCAATTTTGCAGTTAAAAAGACAAACATCGGACGCATTTGTTTTCCTTTTCTGCGCACGATATAATTGGAAATACGGTCAAGAAGTGAAACATTACTCTTCATCGATTCGAAGAATTTCTGTTCAAACAATTTCATTTCCTCCGCGATCGGAGCTTTAATCAAATCTACCGTGTTACCCAAAATTTAGTTTTTTAATTCGTAAAATTATTGATGCAATGTACAACCTGTTTTGCATAGAATCCTTTATAGTTAAATTCCTCTCCGCTAAAACAAATTTTGTTTTCGGTTGGCAAAACTGAAATCCCTTCCAATTGTCCCAACTGTGTCGTGAAGCCCAAAGGTAAACTTATTTTTTTAACTTGAGAAGTGAAGAATAACTGATTGTTATCTTTTGGCAAATCAAACCAACTGATAAAAGTTAACGCTTCTTTTGTGTAGCCCAATAGATAAATTCCTTTGGTAGAACTATTTACATCAGCATCGATATAAGCAGCAGTTACAGCGTAATTTGTAGGAAAAGTTTCTAACTTTTTGGCTGCGTGTTTTTTAGATGAGTCAATAGGAACAATATAATGAGACGTTGCCATATTTGACCATTCTTTTGTAAATATATGCAACTGATTTTGGTAGACAAAAAATGCTTCTGCATCCCAATTTGTTGTCATATTTTTGAACTGAAAAGTTTCTTGTTCAGGATAATAAAATTCTATTTTTTCAGCTTTTAGTTGCTGATAAGATTTAGAATAATCAATGTTTGATTTTTCGATAAAATAAATGGCTAAATCTTTTCGTTTGCCCAAATTATTTCCAAAATCAGCAAAATAAATTCGATTATCATCCGAAGACATTTCTTCCCAATCGATATTTGGAGCATTTGTGATGAAAATAGTATTGATAATTTCACCTGTTTTTGCATCAAAACGATACAATTCTGGTTTGGAATCAGAATCGTTTAAGCCCCAAAAAGAAGCCACATTTTTATCTTCTTTTTCATATTCTAAAGTCGAAATTTCGTTCAAAGTAGGAGGTAAGTTGATACTTTCCATTTTATAATCATCAATAGAAATTGTATCGATGTTTTCTACTATTTGCGCGAAAGAGAATTTAGTCAGAATCAAAAATAAAAATATGGCTAAATATTTCATTTGATTATTATTTAATCATTTCCAGTTTTATTGGCTAATTGTCCACAAGCTGCATCAATATCTTTTCCACGGCTACGACGCACATTTACCACAATATTATTGGATTCTAAAGCTTTGATATAATTGTTAACTGCTTCTTCTGATGCTTGTTTGTAGATTCCGTCATCAATCGAATTATATTCGATAATATTCACTTTAGAAGGAATTTTTCGACAGAATTTTACCAATGCATCAATGTCTTCTTTTTTGTCATTAACACCGCCCCAAACAATATATTCGAACGTAATTCGTAAACCTGTTTGTTGATACCAATATTGAAGACTATCCATTAAATCCGTCAACGGAAACTTAACAGAAAAAGGCATAATCACATTACGAACTTCTTCTCGAGCGGAATGTAAAGATACCGCAAGGTTAATACGTAAATCTTCGTCAGCCAGTTTTTCAATCATTTTAGGAATTCCCGAAGTCGAAACTGTAATTCGTCTTGGAGCCATTCCTAGTCCTTCTGGCAATGTGATTTTTTTGATGGCAGAAATTACTTCGTTATAATTTAACAAAGGTTCTCCCATTCCCATAAATACAATATTGCTTAAAGGACGATTGAAATAACGTTTACTTTCTTCATCGATAATCACAACTTGATCGACGATTTCGGCAGCTGTTAGGTTACGCATACGTTTTAATTGCGCTGTTGCACAAAAAGTACAATCCAAACTACAACCAACTTGCGAAGAAACGCATGCAGTTGTGCGAGAATCAGTCGGAATTAAAACAGATTCCACAACGTTACCATCATGAAGCTTAACAGCATTCTTGATGGTTCCGTCGTTAGATTTTTGTAGAAGATCAACTTCAACAGGTTGAATTTGGAAAGATTCTCCCAATTGCTCACGTAGCGCTTTTGAGATATTGGTCATGTCATCAAATTGATGCGCATTCTTTTTCCATAACCATTCGTACACTTGTTTTGCGCGGAATGATTTTTCACCAATCTCTTTGAAATAATCTTCAATCTCAGCTTGTGAAAGCTTTCGTATATCTTTTTTTGTTGTACTCAAACTTGTCTTATAAGATTAACATTGCATCTCCGTAAGAGTAGAATTTGTATCCTTCTTTTACAGCTTCGTTGTATGCTTTCATTGTTAAATCGTGTCCAGCAAACGCAGAAATCATCATGATTAATGTAGATTTTGGTGTGTGGAAGTTTGTAATCATACAATTTGCAATAGAGAAATCGTATGGAGGGTGAATAAATTTGTTTGTCCAACCATCAAAAGCATTTAAATGACCATCTGCAGAAACAGAAGACTCGATAGAACGCATAGAAGTTGTACCAATCGCACAAACTTTTTTCTTCTCGTCAATTGCACGATTTACAAGATCAGCAGATTCTTGAGGAATAATAACTTGCTCAGACTCCATTTTGTGTTTAGATAAATCTTCAACCTCTACAGCCTGAAAAGTTCCTAAACCAATGTGTAATGTTAATTCAGCAAAATCAACACCTTTAATTTCTAAACGTTTTAATAAGTGTTTAGAAAAGTGTAAACCAGCTGTTGGTGCAGCAACAGCTCCTTCGTGTTTTGCATAAATTGTTTGGTAACGCTCTGCATCTTCTGGTTCAACATCACGTAAAATATATTTTGGAAGTGGAGTTTCTCCTAATTCTTTCAATTTTGCACGGAATTCTTCGTAAGATCCATCAAATAAGAAACGTAAAGTACGTCCACGAGAAGTTGTATTGTCAACAACCTCTGCAACTAATGTATCATCATTATCGAAGAATAATTTATTTCCGATACGAATTTTACGCGCTGGATCAACCAAAACATCCCATAAACGAGTCTCAGCATCTAATTCTCTTAGCAAGAAAACTTCGATTTGAGCACCAGTTTTCTCTTTGTTACCCATCAAACGAGCAGGGAAAACTTTCGTATTGTTACGAATCATTACATCTCCTTCGTCGAAATACTCGATAAGATCTTTAAATTGTCTATGTTCAATTTCTCCGGTGTCACGGTGAACAACCATTAAGCGAGCTTCGTCTCTGTTTTCAGAAGGACGATCTGCTAAAAGTTCTTCAGGTAAAGTAAAGTCGAAATCGGAGGTTTTCATTTTCATAATTGTACAATTTTTTGCAAATATACGATGTCAGATACCCATTTGTCAAGTGAATTGAGGTATTTTATGAAATTGCTAACGTTTAAATGTTTATTTTTGACGAAAGACCTATAGATATTATCAAGTTTTTTAATACTTATTTGAAAAATAAAATGAAAACGAAACTACTATTATTATCAATGTTTTTTACATTTTTTAGTTGTAATAAATCCGAACAAAAAATTGAAGAATCTGCTGAAATAGAAAAGATTGATTCTGTTGCAAAAAAAGAATCACCAGAGTCAAAAATTCCGAAAGAATTGATAAAAGCTCCAGATTTTTCTTTGGCTGATATCAACGGAAAACGATTTGACTTATCAGATTTCAAAGGAAAATATGTCTACATGGATATTTGGGCGACTTGGTGTGGACCTTGTAAAGTTCAAATTCCATTTATGAAAGAATTGGAAAAACAATTTCATGATGCGCCGATTTATTTCGTAAGCGTTTCTTTGGATAAATTAGAAGATAAGCCAATTTGGGAAAAAATGGTCAGAGAAAATCAGATGTCTGGTGTACAGTTATTTGCAGGAAGAGAAGATAACTTTGGCTTTGATTATAAGATAGAATACATTCCGACTTTTATTATTTTAGACAAAGAAGGAAATATTATGATTGATCGCGCGCCTGTACCGATGGATTATCAAACAGGAGGAATCAATCAACAATTGGTTGATATTTTCAAAATGATGAAATAAAAAAAGCTTCCATTTGGAAGCTTTTTTTATTATTGAGCTCATTATGCTCTAACTTTTGTTTTCAAATTAATACGTTGACCAATTTTAGGTTGTTCACCTGGTTCCATACGATTTAGTTTATATAGGTTGTTTACTTTTACACCAAAACGTTGCGAAATCGTGTACATATCATCACCTTCTTGTACTTTGTATGAATAATCAGAACCTTTTGTTTTCTTTTTTCCGAAAAATACAATTTGTCCATCTTTCAATTTAGAACCCATTTGTATTTCATTGAAATTCGCAATATCCGAAGGAACTTTGTTGTATGTTTTAGAAATAGTCGCAATTGTTTCTCCCGCTTGAGCAACAATATAAGGAATATTATTCTTGTGATTTTTAATGCGAGTTGTAGGATTTTGAGGACGAGTTTCGTAAGCAATTGTATTGTTATTTACATTAGGCTCATTTTTCTCTATACTATTATTATTTGGTTGATAAGACGCTAATGCAATTTCTTCTTTGATTGTTTTAGATTCTTTCTTCGTTTTAGATTTAGATGAATTATTTGCCATCATCATATCATCCTGATTGTTGTATAATGTATACAATTTTGTATAAACTTCTTCTGGAGAAATCTTATCAAATTGATCTAAATTATATTTCTCAATTCTCGAAATTAATTTTGAAGCATATTTTGGATCAGTTGCATAACCAGATTTTTTCAGACCATTTGCCCAAGCGTTATAATCTGTCGGATCTAAGAAAAATAAAGCTTTGTAATAAGGTCTTAAAGCCAAAAATTTAGAATGATCTCTATAACTTTCTTCAACTGAAGAATATTTTCTAAAACATTCTCCTTTCGCATCATCATCGTGATAAATACGAGGTTTATCCAACGACCATTCTTCAGGACCTTTACATTTTATTCCAAAATGATTATTGGCTTGATCGGCTAATTTACTTTGTCCGCCTCCAGTTTCCAATAATCCTTGTGCTAACGTAATACTTGCTGGAACTTTGTAAAGTTGCATTTCTTCAACAGCTAAAATAGCATGTTTTCGAATGTAAGTTATGTCTCTACTTTCTTGTGCTTGCGTCGAAATCGACAACACTAAGCTAAAAACGTATAACAATTTTTTCATTCTATAATATTTTTGTTCTTCTTCTTTAAAAGTTTGTTCATTCCTTCAATTCCTTGCAATCCACCTGTATGAACCAAAAGAATTTTAGAATTATCACTAAAATAATGATTTTTAATTAATTTAAAAATACCAAAAACCATTTTTCCAGTGTAAATAGGATCCAATTGAATATGGTTAATTCGCTTGAAATCATTTACAAAAGTAATTAATTCATCCGAAACTTTCCCATATCCGCCAAAATGATAATCATTAAAAATAGTAAAATTCGTTTTATTTGTTAATTTTTCGATTTCATTTTGGATAAAATCTCCCTTTAAACTCGGAAAACCTAAAACTTTTTGATGAGGTTTCGAGCTTTCAATCAATCCGGCAATTGTTCCGCAAGTTCCAATTGCCGAAGCAATAAAATCATATTCGAAACAATCATCGTACAAAATTTCTTCGCAACCTTTTATCGCAAAATCATTTGTACCTCCTTCTGGAATAACGTAAGTGTTTGGGTATTTAGTGTTTAAATGATTAATAAATTCTATTTCATCTTTTTTTCGATAATCTTCTCTGGAAATAAAATGCAATTGCATTCCACATTTTTGAGCAAAACGTAACGTAGGATTTTCATCGATTTTATCACTTAATTCTTCTCCACGAATTATACCGATAGTTTCGAAATGATGAAGTTGACCAGCTGCCGCCGTTGCTGCAATATGATTGGAAAAAGCGCCACCAAATGTTATCAATTTCTTGAAACCAAGTTTTTCAGCTTCAATAAAATTATATTTCAGTTTTCGGTATTTGTTTCCAGAGATTTCTGGATGAATCAAATCTTCTCTTAATATAGAAAGTTGAATATTTTGAGAAGTTAAATGTTTGATGTCAATGTTTTGAATTTGAGCTTTAAAATTGTTCCAAATCATTTAGATATATTTTAGAAAATTATAAAATTTTCGTTTTTTTAAATAATTCAAATTGTGCTCGTTTGCATAAGCTTCACGCTCAAAACTAATATTGCGATATGCTTTGTGTTGATCGCGATATTGAATTAATCGAATCGCATATTCAATCAAGTAAAAAGGATAGAAAAAAACGACCAAAAGTTCGAGTTGTTGAATGATATGAATGGTTTCGTGATTGATTAAAACTTCATCATTTTTCAGTTTTTTATCTCTCAAAAAAATGAAAGGAAAAATGGTAATTCCAATAAAATTCTTTCGGAACAAATGACGCAAAACAACTACAAACATGATTTAGGTAATTCTATTTTATTGCAAAATTAATCAATCTGAAAAGATATTGATTTATAAAGCATTAAAAATCGTAAATTTAGAGGAAGTTTCACAAATAATTATCATACCAAAATTAATGATAGTTTATTGATAAAAGTTGTAATTTCACAGCATTAGAAATGAAAAAGTTTGAAGAAGGAGATTATTATTTATCTCCAGAAGGTTTCAGAATATTTACTGAACAATATCTAAAAAGAAGAGGGTATTGTTGCAAAAGTGGATGTAAACATTGTCCGTATGGATACGATAAAAAAACAGATAAAATAAAGAATAAGAAATAATTATATGAAAATAACATCAACAGTTTTAGCTTTGTTAATAGGAAGTTGTGCTTTTGCTCAAATGAAATTTCCCGTGGTAAGTTCTCATGCTGAAGTTGAACAAAAAGTAGGTTTAACAGAATTTGAAGTTGAATATAATCGACCAAATGTAAACGGAAGAAAAGTATTTGGAAAATTGGTACCGAATGGAGAAGTTTGGCGAACTGGTGCGAATGAAAATACGGTCATCAAATTTGATAAACCAATCAAAGTGAATGGACAAGAGTTGGCTGCTGGCGAATATGCGTTGTATAGCATTCCGAATAAAGAGGAGTGGGAGGTAATTTTTTACAAAGACACGAAAAACTGGGGAAATCCGAAAGAGTGGAAAGAATCGAATATCGTATTGAAAGTGAAAGCTCCGTCAACAAAATCGATGAACAATAAGACAGAAACGTTTGAGATTCGTTTTACAAATGTAACGCAAAAATCAGCGAATTTGGTATTAGCTTGGGATAACACAACGGTTGTTTTGGATATTGAAACGAATACAATTAACGAAGTTTTAAAAATGATTGGAGATCAATTGAACGAAAATTCTTCTGCAAGAGATTTTTACAATTCGGCAAACTTCTATTATTCGAATAAATTGGATCGAAATCAAGCGTTGAAATGGGTCAATACAGCTTTAGAAAAAGATGCTAATGCACCAGATTATTACAAAGAATTGAAAGCTAATTTGGAAAAAAATAAATATTAACTAAAAATCCCTTCAAAAATTTTTGAAGGGATTTTTTTATTCAGAAATATTCTTTTTTAAGATAATTTGTAGGTAAGAAAACATCAACGCCGTTGACCAGCCTACCATCATAATTCCGTTTATAGCTTCTAATCCAGCCATAATTTTCCATTCACTATCAATCACAACATCACCATAACCAACGGTTGTAAATGTGATTAATGAAAAATAAATTGCTTCTTGAAAACTATACAAATTGTCAATATTCGGATTGAAATAAAAAGTAGCCGCCCAAATTGTACATTGTGCACCATGTAACAAAGTAAGCAGAGAAACAGATAATGCCATTTGCCAAATTACTTGACTAAACGTTAAATGTTGTTTTTTGAGATTAAATTTATGTAGATATTTTAGCGAATAAACAGTGACAGTTGATTGTAAAATAACATTCACACAAATAATCAATACGCCAAAACATATAATTAGAAACATATTTTTATCAATTATAGATGAGTACAAAAATGTAAAGAATAAAATTTATAAAATACTTTTTGAAGCGAAAAATTTTGTAAATTTAATACAGAAGGAAAATCTAGATATCCTAAATATTTGATAAAATCTGGATTAATAAAGCTTTATTACTAATTTTGTAACGTTAAAAATACATATTTCAACGAATGAATATTAATTTTAAATATATTTTGATGTGTTTCGGAATAGCTACAATTGGCTTATCTTCGTGTGCTTCAAATAAAAATTCGAAAAAAATAGTTTATAAAAAAGTAGAATCTACGCAAACAACTATTCTTACTACATCAAAAACTGAAATTTCGAATAAGAAAGATGAAGTTTTTACAGTGAAATTACCAGAAGTAAATCGTGAGTTCCGAGCGGCTTGGGTAGCTTCTGTTGCAAATATTAACTGGCCTTCTAAAAAAGATTTAACGACAACGCAACAAAAAGATGAAGCGATAAAGTTGTTGGATATGTTAGAAGCCAATAATTTTAATGCAGTTATTTTTCAGGTTCGTCCAGCGGCAGATGCTTTGTACAAAAGTAATTTTGAACCTTGGTCTTACTTCTTAACTGGAGAAGAAGGAAAAGCGCCTTCTCCATATTATGACCCGTTAGAGTTTTGGGTGGAAGAAGCGCACAAACGTGGAATTGAGTTGCATGTTTGGTTAAATCCTTACAGAGCGCATCACAGTAGTGGAGGGCCGGTGACAAGTGAGTCGATGGTGAAAAGGTCGCCAAGTAATGTGGTTAGATTGAAGAATGGTATGTATTGGTTTGATCCTGCTGACAAAAAAACGCAAGATCACGTTTCGGAAGTTGTTCGTGATATCGTTTCGCGTTATGATATTGATGGTGTTCATTTTGATGATTATTTCTATCCATACGCATCATACAATGGTGGAGCAGATTTTCCAGATAATTCAACTTGGAATGTTTACAAAAATAATGGAGGAACATTATCGAGAGCAGATTGGCGTCGTCAAAATGTGAATACAATTATCGAGCGTATTTACAAAGAAATCAAAGCAGAAAAACCTTTCGTTAAATTTGGAATTAGTCCTTTTGGAATTTGGAAACCAGGTTATCCTTCTGGAATTACAGGTTCTTCGCAATATGATGAATTGTACGCAGATGCAAAATTATGGTTGAACAAAGGTTGGGTTGATTATTTTTCACCACAATTATATTGGCCAATTAATTCGACAGGACAAAGTTTTCCTAAATTATTAGAATGGTGGAAATCAGAAAATACACATAATCGTCATCTTTGGCCAGGTTTGAATACTGTAGAAGTTAAGGTTTCGGATAGAACAACTGAGATTAAAAATCAGGTAAAAATGGCTGGTGAGATTTTGCAAAACAATGTGGGTGTTATTCACTGGAGTATTGCTGGATTAACGAAAAATCCTTCGATGTTGAGTTATCTAAAAGAAGGCCCATACAAAGCTAAAGCTTTGGTGCCAACTATGAATTGGATTAAGGCAGATCGTTTGGCAAAACCAAGTTTGTCTGTAAATGCAAAAGCATCAGAAGTTGTGATGAATTGGAATGATTATAAAATGAATTCGAATGTTTCGAAATGGATTTTATATACACGTTACAACAACGATTGGGAAACATCTATTTTGGATAAAACCAAAACAAACCAAACAATTTTGAAACATAAAGATGGTAAAAGTTTAACGGCAGTTGCACTAAAAGCTGTTGATCGTTTAGGAAACGAAAGTGATTACGTTGCTCAAAAAATTAATTAAGAATACCCGTTGTGCATTTTGA
>NZ_DLOC01000008.1:19253-56920 GCF_002478465.1 Empedobacter sp. UBA7494 | reverse complement strand
TTTAGGGAAGATTACAGAGAGGCTTCTAATTAGTAAAAAGGAAGCTTCTTGTTGGTCGAAAAGAAGCTTCCTTTTTACAGCACTCTCTTTACCTTCTGAAATTTAGCAATTTTTAATGCATCAGAAATACGTTTACCTGGTCGGTAATTAATCTTTGCACCTTTAATTAAATTGGTATTAAAATCAGTCTCGTTAGCTGCTCCTTCACTACTTAAGCTAGGATAAAAACTACCTAACTTGTCCAAGCGTACAATTTTTCCATTTACAATTTGGTTAATAATTACATTTTCTAACGCAATGATAACTCCTCGAATATCAGCTTCAGAAAGTGCAGAAAACTTTTCTATTTCCGCTGTTAATTCATCAATGCTAGCTTCGCCATCGGTTTTTGCGGTTGCATACCATTTTTAACACCTCCTCCAGCTACTCCTGGTTGCGGTTTTTCTACTAAGTTAAATTTTATTGCCATAGCATATTGTTTTGGTTAATTAATTTGTATTAAGATAGTTATTTTTTATTAATACTCAACAAGACACAAAAAATGATTAAATAAAATAGCCAACTTAGTATTAAGTTGGCTATTTTATTTACTTTGGATAAACGACTCGCGAAAAGAAACACGAAGTGTTGATCTATTATTTTTTAAATTATAATTATATTAAGCTTGCATCACAAAAATAGCAGGACGTTTATGAAAATCATACTTCTCATTTTTCCATTCTTTAATAGATAATGTTCGGATATCTTCGTCCTCTAATGTAATATGACACGCGACACAAATCTTAGTTTCAGCACGAAGAATCTTCGTTAAATCGTCTACCATTTGATTGTTACGATAAGGCGTTTCCATAAAAATTTGAGCAATTCCAGTCTTCGAACTTTCAGCTTCTAAATGTGCTAATTTCTTTTTACGTTCGGTCTTATCGATTGGTAAATAACCGTGAAAAGCAAAGTTTTGACCATTCATTCCAGAAGCCATTAACGCCAACAAAATAGACGATGGACCAACCAAAGGCACAACCTGAATACGTTTCTGTTGCGCAACTTTTACCAGCTGTGCACCTGGATCTGCAACCGCAGGTAAACCAGCTTCGGAAATAATTCCGATCGTTTTGTTTTGATCCAATAATTTGATCAAATCTAACATTTCTTCTGGCTCTGTATCTTTGTTTAGAATGTAAATATCTAAATCGGCTTGAACTTTTTCGGGGCAAACTTGTTTGATAAATTTACGTGCAGATTTTTCGTTTTCTACCACAAACGTATCAATTCCACGAATAACGTCAAGATTGTATAAAGGCAATACTCTACTGTGTTCGCTTTCACCTAAAAGTGAAGGAATCAAATAAACTTTAGCCGTTTTCATTGTATAATTTTAAAGATTGTATTTTTTGATGATTCCGTCTGTGGCTTCATCTAATAATTGGTAAACATGCTCGAAAGCATCTTCACCATCGTAGTAAGGATCAGGTACATTTTGCGTTTGCCCTATTCCATCTTTCAAGATCAATTTAATTTTGCTTTGCTCTTCTTCGTTTCGAGTTAATTTTTGCAAATCGATTAAATTCTGTTCATCCATTGCAAAGATTAAATCAAACTCATCGAAAAAAACTGGATTGAAATGCATGGCACGTTGATCAGAAATATCAACACCATATTTTTTAGCAACCGCAACCGAGCGTCTATCTGGTTGTTCACCAACATGCCAATCACCCGTACCAGCAGAATCTACCAAATGATTTTCGCCAACCTTTGTTTGTAAAATTCCTTCTGCCAACGGAGAACGACAAATATTACCTAAACAAACCATCAAAATTTTCATTGAAAAAATATTTATAGATTAATCTGCAATTTTACGTGAAATATCTTCGATATAACCACGGAATTGCTTATCCGTTTCTTGTAAATTTTTCACTGTTTTACAAGCGTGTAAAACTGTTGCGTGATCACGTTTACCGATTTGTGTTCCAATACTTGCCAAAGACGCTTTTGTATATTGTTTTGCAAAATACATCGCCAATTGACGCGCTTGTACCACATCACGTTTACGTGTTTTAGACTGAATATCTTCAATCTTCACTTTAAAGTATTCACAAACTATTTTCTGAATATAATCAATCGAGATTTCTTTGCGAGCTGTTTGTACTAATTTTGATAACGTACGCGCAGTTAAATCTAACGTAATTTCACGTTTATTCAGCGTTGCTTGCGCAATAATAGAGTTTAATGAACCTTCTAATTCACGCACATTTGTATCAATATTTTGTGCGATATAATCCATTACTTCATCAGGAAATTCGATACCATCGTTTTCTAATTTTTGTTTCAAAATTGAAAGACGTGTATTGTAATCAGGATTTTGTAAATCGGCTGATAATCCCCATTTGAATCGAGAAATTAATCGATCTTCCATATCTTGAATATCTGCTGGAGATTTATCCGAAGTCAAAATGATCTGATTTCCTCTTTGATGTAAATGGTTAAATATATGGAAGAAAACTTCTTGCGTTTTTGCTTTTCCAGATAAAAACTGAATATCATCCATAATCAAAACATCAATCATTTGGTAAAAGTGAATGAAATCATTTTGATTATTATTTTTTACAGCTTCTATAAATTGTTGTGTAAATTTCTCAGTTGAAACATACAAAACAGTTTTATCTGGATGCAAATCTTTTACTTCTAAACCTATCGCATGCACCAAATGAGTTTTTCCTAACCCTACTCCACCATAGATGAATAGAGGATTGAACGAAGTCCCTCCTGGGCGTTTGGCAATCGCACGACCAGCCGCACGAGCTAATCGATTTGATTCTCCTTCGATAAAATTATTGAATGTATAGTTATGATTTAATTGCGAATCAATTTTTAATTTTTGCAATCCTGGAATAACGAAAGGATTCATCATTTTACCAGCTTGCAAATTAATTGGCGCTTCTACCTCTTGTGGGCGAGGTTTTTCTTTGTTCGAACTTGGAATACGTACCGTAAATGGTTCACGTCCTTGCGACTTTTGATCCATCAAAATACTGTATACCAATTTTGCATCAGAACCTAATTCTTTTTGTAAGGCACTTTTTAAAATTTTGATATAATGTTCCTCTAGCCATTCGTAAAAAAATTTACTTGGTACTTGTATTGTTAAAACATTATTATTTAGTTTGCCCGGACGTATCGGTACAAACCAAGTATTGAAGGCATCTTCTGCAATGTTATCTTTTATAAAAGACAAGCATTTTTCCCACACAGAATTTGCAGTTATCGTCATAATATTGTCCAAAAGTGCTTAAGTTTTAATGTAAAATATTGAAAGTCAATGTTAAATTTTCATCAACACTTCTCTACAAAATTGTGAACAAATTTTGAATAAAAAAAATGATTTAGGTATTGATATATTAAAAAATACTTTGTATAATTCAAAATAATCAATAAGTAGTTTTAGACAAAATAAAAGTACTGCAAAGATAATCTTTTCGGACATATTTTGGCTTATAAAACTATTAATTCTTATTTTTGTATTACTATGGAAATTACACAAGAAAAAATTGACTTCGCAATTATCAAAGTAGAAAATCATTTAAATGATTTGGGCATCAAAAATAATTTTTCTCTTTTACGAATTGAACAAGGTGAAGAAGAAAATGTAAGGACTTTTTATTATGAAATAGCAAATCCCACTTTCAAAACGATTATTCAAATTCAATATGATTTTTTAAAAGAAGAGCAAAAAGATTCTTCGCAAACTTCTTTTAGTTGGATGGATTACAAAAAAATTACTGAATAGACTTTTTCATTTTTTATATAATTAATGATAAAGTCTTTTTTTTGTTCTCTACTTTTGAAGATTAAAATGATGTTTTAGAAAATTATGGAGAAGATAGAACAAACCGAACAATTAAATGTTTTTCGCACCAAAACTCGTATTCTGTATAAACACACCGATCAAATGAAAGTGGTTTATTACGGAAACTATCCAGAGTTTTATGAAATTGGTCGTGTAGAATTGATGCGTGAACGTGGTTTTCCTTATGCCGAATTGGAAGCAATGGGAATTCAGATGCCGATTATCGAAATGCATACAAAATATATTGGTAGCGCTTTGTACGATGAATTAATCGAAATTGAAACTACAGTTCATGAGCGTGACAAAGGTGTTCGCATTCGATTTGATTATAATATATATAATGAAGCGGGAAAAATAATTAATCAAGGATACACTATTTTATGTTGTATTGATGCCGAAACTCGTCGTCCTGTTCGTATTCCAGAACGTATTTGGACAAGTTTAGGTTTATAATATTATTTAGAATCATTAATTATTCGTTAAAACAAATTCTTGCAAATGATTTCTCATTAAATTTGTTCCTTAACAAAACATGATTAAAAAACGAATGTCAACACTTCAAGAAAAAATCAATCAAACGATTGTAGACGTTATCGATTTTCCAAAAGAAGGAATTGTCTACAAAGACATTACTCCATTGTTCTTAAATCCTGAACTTTCGGATGAAATTGTAGACGCTTTTGTAGAAAAAGCAAAAGGTAAAGTGGATATTGTTTGTGGAATTGAAAGCCGTGGATTTTTGTACGGAATTCAGATTGCACAAAAATTAAAAGTTCCTTTTGTATTAATTCGTAAAGCTGGTAAATTACCTCCTCCAACAATTAGTCAATCTTATGATTTGGAATATGGACAAGCAACTATCGAAGTAAATTCGAATTACATCAAAGATGGTGCGCGAGTTCTAATTCACGACGATGTTTTAGCAACTGGTGGAACTGCCGAAGCTTGTGCTAAATTAGTAGAAAAATGTGGTGGAAAAACAACACAGTTTTCTTTTATTGTTGATTTGACTTTCTTAAACGGAAAAGATAAATTAACATCTTTTACAACTGATATTGTTACTTTAATAGAATATTAAACTAAAAACTCCGCTCAAAATTTTGAGCGGAGTTTTTTTTATTTTTTAGGCGCTATAATCACTTCTGGCGCTCTTTCATTCCCAATATCCAACAAAGCTTTTATATTCGCTAAAATTTCTCTAAAACTCTGTTTACCTTCCGTTTTATAAGGTCCGCTATCCGCATTATATCCAATACAATCCAATCCGAAAACTTTTCCTAAGAAAAGCGCTCTTTTGAGATGATAAGATTGAGAAATTAAAATCACTTTATCAAATTGATAATCTATAAATCGTGCTATACGTGTCCAAACCTGCCCCATCGAGATAAGTATCTTCAATTTTGACACCTCTATCCAACAAGTATTTTTCCATCACATCAATTTCATTAAAATTCTCGTGAAGTTTTTCTCCAGAAAGTAAAATTACATCCACTTGATCCTCTTTGTAAAGTCGAATTGCAGCATCCAAACGATCTTCCAAAAAACGAGTTGGTTGTCCATTAGCTTGCACTTTTGCAACAAAGACAACTGCCACACGATAATCTGACGGAATATTTCCTTGATAATTATAAATGTAATACGAAGTAAAAACTTGAATAATCAATGCAACGATCAAAGTAAAAACCGCTATTAATCCAGCGATAAACATACTTTTACGCATTACAAATCTTCCTATTTTACAAGTTTACTCAACTATCTTTTGTTTTAAAAAATTTTAAGATTCAAAAGTCTATAAGTTTAGTGATATTTAAAAATTATAAATGTGAAAATTATTTTAAATTTTTCATCGTAATTTTAGAGAATGAATGAGATTGAGTTAAGAACAGTTACCGTTGAACGATATTTGCAACCTTTGCGCGAAGGTGGTTCTTTGCCTGCACTAGCTGATGCAGATGACGGTTTTAAATATGTTTTAAAATTTAAAGGTGCTGGTCATGGCCCTCGCATGTTGATTTCCGAATTGTTAGGAGGAGAAATTGCACGTGTTTTAGGATTTAAAGTTCCTGAATTAGTTTTTGCAAATTTGGACGAATATTTTGGTCAATCCGAAGCAGATGAAGAAATTCAGGATTTGTTAAAATTTAGCGAAGGAACTAATTTGGCTTTGCATTATCTGTCTGGTGCAATCAATTATGATCCTGCTGTGATGAAAATTGATGACAAATTATCTTCGCAAATCGTTTGGTTAGATGCATTTTTGACGAATGTAGATCGTACTTTTCGCAATACAAATATGTTGATGTGGCACAAAGAATTGTGGTTGATAGACCATGGTGCATCTTATTATTTTCATCATTCGTGGGACAATTGGGAAAAAGCCGCGCTTGCTCCTTTTACGCCAATTAAAGACCATGTTTTACTGAAAAATGCGACAAAACTTGAAGAAATTGATGCAGAATTTAAAGCGATTTTGAATGATAAAATCATTGATAAAATTGTCGATTTGATTCCTGACGAATGGTTAGAAACAGAAGTTACACATTCTACTCACGAAGAAATGAGAACGGTCTACAAAACATTTATCAAAACTCGATTACAACATACCGAACTTTTTATAAACGAAGCAAACAATGCCAAAAAAAATCTTATATGAGTATGCTATTCTTCGTTTAGTTCCGAAAGTTGAACGCGAAGAATTTATCAATGTTGGAGTAATTTTATTTTCGAAGAAAAAAGATTATTTGAAAGTAAAATATTTTATTAATGATAGTAGAATCAATGCTTTTTGCCACGAATTAGATCTTGATTTTATTGACAGTAATTTGAATGCTTTGTCTAAAATTGCCGAAGGAATTCATCCTGAATCTGCTGTATCTAATTTCGAAACCCCTGAACGTTTTCGTTGGTTAACAGCTGTCAGAAGTTCGTCTATCCAAAGTTCTCGTCCGCATCCTGGTAAAACAACGAACCTTGATAAAACCTTGGATCAATTATATAAAGAACATGTTTTATAAAAGTTAAATACTTAAAAACGAATGTTTTAAAAATATTTTCTTAAATTTGGACATACATTAATTTTAAATTATTTATCGCCATGAGTACATTAAGAAACAAAGTTCAGCTAATTGGGAATGTTGGTAGCAATCCTGATGTTAAAACATTAGAAAACGAAAAGAAGTTTACAAAATTTAGTCTAGCAACGAACGAAAGCTACACAAATAGCAAAGGTGAGAAAGTTCAGCAAACGACGTGGCACAATTTAGTTGCTTATGGACCAATTGTAAATGTGATCGAAAAACATGTAGAAAAAGGGAAGCAACTTGCTATAGAAGGCAAATTGACTTACCGAGATTATCAAGATAAAGATGGTCAACAAAAAACGATTACAGAAATTATAATTGATGAAATTGTACTTCTTTAGCGTTTAAAATAAAAGGGAAACGGATTAATTCGTTTCCCTTTTATTATTTTATAAGGTTCCAAAATAAATTTGGAATATGAATTATCCTAACATTCTAATCGCGGTTTTTAGACCTTCGATAAATGTATCTATTTCTTCTTTTGTATTATAAACAGCGAATGAAGCGCGTACCGTTCCCGGAATATTGAAATGATGCATAATTGGTTGTGCACAATGATGACCAGTACGAACAGCAATTCCTTTTTTGTCCAAAATCATTCCGACATCAGATGAATGAACACCATCAAATTTTAAGTTGAAAGAAACAGCACCAGAATGTTCTGCATCTTTTGCATAAATCTCCACTTCATCAAATTCTGATAAACGCTGAATTGTATAATCTACTAATTCTTTTTCGTAATCGTGAATCGTTTGCATTCCGATAGAATTGATAAAACCTACAGCAGCTCCAAGACCGATAATCCCTGCAATATCTGGTGTACCTGCCTCAAATTTGAAAGGTAAACAAGCATAAGTCGAAACTTCCATCGTTACATCTTTTATCATCTCTCCTCCTCCGTGGAAAGGTGGTAATTCATTCAAGATATCTTCTTTTCCATACAAAATACCGATTCCAGTTGGACCATACATTTTGTGTCCAGAAAAAACCAAGAAATCACAATCCATTGCTTGTACATCAATAACCGTATGTGGAGCAGATTGCGCCGCATCAATCAAAACCCAAGCACCTTTTGCATGTGCTTTTTCAATAATAGTTTTGATCGGATTTACAACACCTAAAGCATTCGAAACTTGATTAACACAAACTAATTTGGTTTTATCTGTCAATAAATCATCCAACTTCTCAATATCCAAAATACCTTCTGCAGTTAACGGAATATATTTCAATTTAGCACCAGTTCGCTGACACAACAATTGCCAAGGAACGATGTTAGAATGATGCTCGATTTCGGTAATAATAATTTCATCATCCGCTGTTAGGATATTACGAAGTGAATTAGAAACTAAATTAATTCCTTCCGTTGTTCCACGCGTAAAAATAATTTCGTAATCTTGTTTCGCATTGATAAATTTCTGAATCTTACGACGCGATTCTTCCATCAAATCTGTTGCTTCTTGACTTAATGTATGAATTCCACGGTGTACATTTGCATTGTACTTTTCGTAATATTCGTCCAAAACATCTAAAACAACTTTCGGTTTTTGAGAAGTTGCACCATTATCTAAATAAACCAATGGCTTTCCATTGACTTCTCTCTCTAAAATTGGAAATTGACTTCTTATTTGTTGAATATCTATTGACATTTTTTTAAGTTTTGAGTGATGAGTTGTGAGCTATGTGTAATAAAAAAGTAAGTATTCAAAAATAGTTTCAAATACTTACTTTATATTTCAAAATAAGTTCTACTTAAAACTTATTACGTATAACTCAGAACTATATTTTATAATTCGAAATCTAAACTAACCCCTAATTTTTTTGCAATTATAGCGTTTACTCGATTTGAGATTTGTGGAATTTGCACATGTCGTAAAGCGTCTGCAGCAAAAGCATACAATAACATTGCTTTCGCTTCTTTTTTTGGAATACCACGTTGTTGCATATAGAATAAAGATTCTTCTTCTAATTGCCCAACTGTACATCCATGTGAACATTTTACATCATCAGCAAAGATCTCTAATTGAGGTTTTGTATTAATTGAAGCTCCATCAGATAATAAAACATTATTATTTTGTTGGAATGCATTTAATTTTTGTGCTTCTTTGTGTACATAGATTTTACCATTGAAAACACCTTGTGCTTTCTCATCATAAATCCCTTTGTACAATTCGTGCGACTCACAATTCGGGAAATTATGCTCCACAAATGTATGATGATCGATATGTTGTTTTCCATCAATCACAGTAATTCCGTCCATTACAGAGTTACAATTTTCTCCATTCTGGAAGAAATTCAAATTGTTACGTACAATTTTTCCTCCAAAAGCAAATGTAAATACATTGGCACGAGAATCTCTTTCTTGGTTGATATATGTATTGTCAACTAAAGAAGCATCGTTAGAATCATTTTGGAATTTGTACCAATGAATTTCAGAATTACGTCCAACATTCACCTCCGAAACAACATTTGTTAGGTTTGCTTTTTCGTCTAATGTTTGATGTCTTTCGATAATTTGAACTTGTGCATTATCTCCAACTACAACCAAATTACGTGGTTGATACATCGCTTCTTGAGAAGCTCCTGTTGAGAAATAAACAATCTGAATTGGCTTAGATAAAATCACATTATTTGGAATATAAATGTAAGTTCCATCTTTTGCAAAAGCAGTATTTAAAGCAACTAAACTTTCGTCTTTTTTCGCAATTTTTCCGTAATAATTCTCAATTACAGCTTGATGAGTTGTTTTATGCATTGCGCTTGACAAGACACAAATATCAGCTTCATCATGTGTTGTATTTGACAAAAACGAAGAATATTTTCCGTTAATGAATACGATTGTATATGTATCAATATCATTAATCAAATATTTCTTGATGTCTTTGTACTCTACTGCAACTTCGTCTTCTGGGAACAATTTGTAATCCACCTTCAACAAAGGAGCAAGATTTGTATATTTCCATTCTTCGTCTTTACGTGTCGGAAAACCTTTTTGATTAAAGATTTCGATAGCTTCTTGACGTAAACCTTCGATTCCTTTATTCACTTTATTTTTTTCGTTGAACACTAAATGACGAGAAACTAAATTTTCTTTTAAATCAATCATTTTAGATATTGTATTAATGTATTATGTAAGAAGTAAAAAGTACTTTGGACTTAATACATTTTACATTTTACAAAATGTTTAGATTCCTGCTTCTTCTTTTACCCAGTCGTAACCTTTTGCTTCTAATTCTAAAGCTAATTCTTTACCACCAGATTTAATGATTTTTCCGTCTGCTAAAACGTGTACAAAATCAGGAACGATATAGTCTAATAAACGTTGGTAGTGTGTAATTACTAACACTCCATTGTTTTCATTTTTGAATTCGTTTACACCATCCGCAACAATACGTAAAGCATCAATATCTAAACCAGAATCAGTTTCGTCTAAGATCGCTAATTTTGGGTTTAACATTAACATTTGGAAAATTTCGTTACGTTTTTTCTCACCTCCAGAGAAACCTTCATTAAGTGAACGAGATAAGAAATCTTTTTTGATTCCTAATAATTCTGCTTTTGCACGAATTTCTTTTAACATTTCTGAAGCTCCCATTTCTTCTAAACCTTGCGCTTTACGCGTTTCGTTGATAGAAGTTTTGATGAAATTTGTTACAGAAACTCCAGGAATTTCGATTGGATATTGGAAAGACATAAAAATTCCTTTTTGTGCTCTTTCTTCTGGTGCTAATTCTAAGATTGATTCATTGTCAAACTCGATATCACCATCCGTTACTTCGTAATCTTCTTTACCTGTAATAACGTTAGATAAAGTTGATTTTCCTGCACCATTAGGTCCCATAATCGCGTGAACTTCACCTGGATTAATTTGAAGGTTTAAACCTTTTAAAATTTCGCGCTCTTCGATACGAGCGTGTAAGTCTTTTATATTTAATAACATAATCTAATTTGTAAATTAGTTAATGTGATAATTTTCTAATTATCTTGATTTTGATATTAGATGTCAGATTTTTAGCATCCTCCATCTATATATCTGTTTATTATTGTTAATTTCTAACTTCTCAATTCTAGTTTCTAATAACTATCCTACAGAACCTTCTAATGAGATTTCTAATAATTTTTTGGCTTCAACAGCAAATTCCATTGGTAATTTATCCAATACTTCGCGGCTGAATCCATTTACGATTAATGCAATCGCTTTTTCTGTATCGATACCACGTTGATTACAATAGAACAATTGATCTTCACCAATTTTAGAAGTTGTTGCTTCGTGTTCTAATTGAGCCGATTTATTTTCGATTTCAATGTAAGGGAAAGTATGCGCACCACACTCGTTACCCATCAACAATGAATCACATTGTGAAAAGTTACGTGCTCCTTCGGCATTTTTCATTACTTTCACTAAACCACGGTAAGAGTTTTGAGATTTACCAGCAGAAATACCTTTTGAAATGATTGTCGATTTTGTATTCTTACCGATGTGAATCATTTTTGTTCCTGTATCCGCTTGTTGATAATTATTTGTTACCGCAATTGAGTAAAACTCACCTACCGAATTATCTCCTTTTAAGATACAAGATGGATATTTCCATGTTACCGCAGAACCTGTTTCAACTTGCGTCCACGATACTTTTGCATTTTTCTCGCAAACTGCACGTTTTGTTACAAAGTTGAAAACTCCACCTTTTCCTTTATCATCACCAGGATACCAGTTTTGTACAGTAGAATATTTGATCTCAGCATCATCCATAATGATTAACTCAACCACAGCAGCGTGTAATTGGTTTTCATCACGCATTGGCGCTGTACAACCTTCTAAATACGAAACATAAGCACCTTCGTCCGCAATTAATAAAGTACGCTCAAACTGTCCTGTTCCTGCAGAGTTGATACGGAAATACGTTGATAATTCCATTGGACAACGAACACCTTTTGGAATATAACAGAATGATCCGTCCGAGAAAACTGCCGAGTTTAAAGCTGCATAAAAGTTATCTGTTGGCGGAACTACTTTACCAATGTATTTTTTCACCAATTCTGGATGTTCTTTAATTGCTTCCGAAATTGACATAAAAATAATTCCTTTTTCTGCTAATGTTTCGCGGAAAGTTGTTTTTACTGAAACTGAATCAAAAACCACATCAATCGCAACTCCAGACAAACGTTTTTGTTCATCTAAAGAAATTCCTAATTTCTCGAAAGTCTTTAATAATTCAGGATCAACTTCGTCTAAACTTGCTAATTCTTTCTTTGGTTTTGGAGCTGCATAATACTGAATAGCCTGAAAATCTGGCTTTTCGTAAGTTACGTTTGCCCATTCTGGTTCTTCCATTTTAACCCAAGCGCGGTAAGCTTCCAAACGCCATTCCGTCATCCACTCAGGCTCCTCTTTTTTGGCTGAAATAGCACGCACGATATCTTCATTCAATCCAACTGGGAATTCTTCATATTCCATTTCAGTCGTCCAACCAAACTCATATTGCTTTTGGCTAGCAAGATCTTCACGTAGATCGTCTTCTGTATATTTTGTGTTACTCATCTTATTATTTATAAAATGTATAGGTAAAATTAAACTGTAAAGGTTGCTGTTTATCAGCTTTATTTCCTAAAAATTTGAATTCTTTTAATCGTTGATTTTGATCTAAAATCACCTCAAATTGTGGTTGATTATTTTTCGAAATCTGATATTTATTTTGAGCAAATAATTTAATTTCTGACCAAGGTCCTTCTACCAAATTAATTTTTTCTGTTTTTTGCGTAACATCTGGTGTATATTCTTTTATTTTGAATGGCACCTGAAATGTCGAATTGCTATAACAAATCTTATTAATGTCTTGACCTAATGATTTTGTAATTCTACAATCGTGCATTAATCGATCTTCGAAACCAATTTTCTGCTCCATATAGGTTTTCTTCAACATCACATCTCCTTCTAACCAAATGATATCAAATAGTTTATTTCCGTTTTTGACATACATATTTTCTTGGTCATAAAAGA
Organism: Empedobacter sp. UBA7494; assembly: GCF_002478465.1. NCBI lineage: Bacteria > Pseudomonadati > Bacteroidota > Flavobacteriia > Flavobacteriales > Weeksellaceae > Empedobacter > Empedobacter sp. UBA7494. The sequence goes on along the minus strand of NZ_DLOC01000008.1, from coordinate 44,001 downwards.
ATTGATTTGTTTTTACTTCACTTCCTTTTCTTGCTATTGTTTCGGCAGAAATTACACCATCTTTGTACGTATAACTTACTTTAGTTGGTGTTGCAACCTCATCTGTCAATTCAAAATCAAGAAGATTTCCTGTCGCATCATAATTTGCTTTGTACGCAACTTTTTTGTTTGATGCATTGGTAATGGTGATTGTTTTGATTTTTGATTCGTCTAAATCCAACGCTTTTATAAAAGGTTTTACATTAAACAAACCGAAAAATAGTTGTTCTGAATAAGCTTTATTCAATTTTTTTGAAGATTCGGTTGGTTGAAAAACCATCAAATCTTTTTCTACAATTGTATTTTGTCCAAAAGCAACAAAACCAATCAAAAACGTAACGAATAAAGCTATTTTTTTCATCTTAAACAGCAAAACTTTCTCCACAACCGCACGTGCGCGATGCATTTGGATTATTGAATACGAAACCTTTTCCATTCAATCCTCCTGAATATTCTAATGTCATTCCAACAAGGTATAAAAATGATTTTTTGTCAACCAAAATTCTTACGCCATTGTCGTCAAACAATTTGTCATCTGCACTTTGTTCTTTCGTAAACTCTAAATTATAGTTTAAACCTGAACATCCTCCACTCGTAACTCCTACACGAACAAAAGATTCTTCGATAGAAGTTCCTTCTTCTTGTAAAAGTGAAATTATTTTATTTTTTGCTGATTCTGAAACCTTAATCATTTGATTCTAATTTTATATTGCAAAGGTACTTATTTAAAATGACTTCAAATAATGAACGATATAAATATTAACAATCGCTTAAGTTATATTATTTATCGCCAACTTACAATTGGATCAAATTACTTCAATCCCAATTTGTTTCGTGTACGTTTCAATACTTTTTGTGCAACACCTCTTGCTTTCAATGCTCCATTTTCTAAAAATGCATCCAAAGTCACTTTATCATTCATCAATTCATCAAACTTAGTACGCGCATCAGCATATTTCTCTAAAATCAATTCGTATAAAGCCTGTTTTGCATGACCATATCCGTAACCTCCATTCAAATAATTTTGACGCATTTCCTCTATTTGTTCTGGCGTTGCCAATAATTTGTATAAAGCAAAAACATTGTCTGTATCTGGATTTTTTGGATCTTCTAATGGCGTTGAATCCGTTTCAATCGACATTACTTGCTTGCGCAATTGTTTTTCTGGTAAGAAAATATTGATGAAATTATTTCTTGATTTAGACATTTTGTTTCCATCAGTTCCTGGAATCAACATAATATTTTCGTCGATTGCAGCTTGTGGTAAAACAAAATTTTCTCCCATTTGGTGATTGAATTTTTCGGCAACACTACGTGTAATTTCTAAATGTTGCAATTGATCTTTCCCAACAGGTACAACTTCAGCATCATACAATAAAATATCCGCAGCCATCAAAATTGGATACGTAAATAATCCAGCATTTACATCTGCTAAATAATCTGCTTTATCCTTGAAAGAATGCGCTAAAGTAAGACGTTGAAATGGAAAGAAGTTCAATAAATACCATGTTAATTCTGTTGTTTCAGTCACATCAGATTGACGGTAAAAAACTACTTTCGAAGGATCTAAACCTAATGCCAGCCAAGTTGCAGCCACTTCGTACGTATTTTGTTTTAACACTTCCGCGTCTTTAATTTGCGTTAAAGCGTGTAAATCAGCAATAAAAATGAAAGAGTCATTTCCTTCTTTCTCCGTTAATTCGATTGCTGGAGAAATTGCTCCTAAAATATTTCCTAAGTGCGGAGTTCCAGTAGCTTGAACTCCTGTAAGTATTCTTGGCATTTGTTTAAAAATTTAAGGAACAAAGATAAACTTAATCAACGAAATGCACCAATTGTAACGAGAAGTTTATTTGAATTAATTGACAAGAATGACGAAAAACATATGGACGAACTAAAAAATCTTCCCAATTTGTCGAAATGGCCAAGTGATTGTGCGACCTATTTTTCTAAAGAAAAGTGATTTCTTATGATAAACAACTTCACCTAAAAGAACATCTCCAGTTTCTGTTTTTATATTTTGACACACAGAAGGGTTTGTAAAAGTAAATTCTTTAATTCCAAAACTACCATATTCTAATGTATAAGAATCTTGGTTTTTCGGAACTTTTATTTTAAACTCACCATTTTCATTTGTATATACAATATTTTTCGAATTTTTAAGGTTCACAGGAATATCATATTCTGGAAAACCATTACCATCATTAATAATTCCTTGTACAATAATCGAATCATTCTCAGTTTGTGCTTTTGTAATAGTTGAAAAGCTCAAAAATCCAACTAAAGAAGAAAGTTGTAACCATCTTTTGGATTGATTAGAAATAGATTTTGAAGCTTCGTATGAATTAAACTGTTCTAAATTTCTAGTTTTAATTTTTACACAAGCGGCAGGATTATCATTCAGAAAAGTTTTTAATTCTTTGAATGAATAATGATCCAAATCGTGAACACATTTTGAACAAACATCACAAAACTTTTGTTGTGCGTTTGTATCAGCCATTTCGTTCCAATTTTTATTACATTTTTTATCAATTTGTAGCTGCATAAAAATCTACTTTTCAATAAAATTAAACTTTTTTCGAAAATTTTTCAAACCTCAACCAACCTTTTTACAAAAAGATGAATCTATAAAGAAAAAAGATTCATTAACCTTAAATTATATTGATATGAGTAACAAAGCTTTTTTAGACATTCTTTTCGAAAATCGAAACAAAGAATATGGTGCGTATCAACTAAGACAAGTTGCAAGCCAAGATTTGATGAAGTCTCTTTTTGTAGGGATTGGTATTGTTGCATTAATTACTGGTGGAACTATTTATGCAAATAATAGAACGATGAATGCTACAACAATTGATGAAAATAGTGTAATAGTTTGTCCGATTAATATTCCTGAAACTCCTCCAATCGAGAAAAAAGAAGTTGTAATTCCTCCAAAAGAAGATCCACCGATGGAAGAAAAAACAATTCAATTGAAAACAGATCAGGCGAAACATATTATTCCGACTCCAACAGAGAGTCCGAAAGTTGAAGAAACTATAAAATCTGTTGACGAACTGAAAGGAAAAGATTTAGGCGTTTTTGATAGAAATGGTGATAAATCTAATGGACAAGTTGGTGGTGGAGAAGTAAGTGACGAAGGAAATAAAGTAGGTAAACAAAATACCGACATTCCAGAAGGACCAAAAACTCCAGAACCTGTAAAACCTGATGTTGCAATTACAGCGAAAAATGCTGCAGTAATGGCAATTTATCCTGGTTGTGAAAGTGAGAGCAAAAAAGGAAATGCAGCTTTAACAAAATGTATGAGTGATAAAATCTCGAAAGAGTTAGGTGGAGAATTAAGTGATTTTGCCGAAACTGCTTCTCGAAATAATATTGGTTCAGCGGTTGCAAAAATGCAATTTATTGTAAACAAAAATGGAGAAATCTCACAAGTAAAACCATTAAACGGAAGTAATCAAGATTTAGGGAAAGAAGCTAAATCTGCGTTAGAACGTATCAATAAACAAATTCTACGAAAAGGTAAAAAAATAACACCTGCCAAATTAGAAGATGGTTCTGATGCAAATTTAATTTTCTCTATCCCTGTCAAATTTCAAACAGCAGAATAATTCATCATACTTTTCTTTCTGAAACCATTGCATTCTATTTTTAAGTGCGATGGTTTCATCTTGTTTAAGAAATAATTTCTCAAAAAAACTTAGCTAAAAATGAATATATATCGTATAAAATTTAAGTTTTAAGTCAATCTTAACACAATAAAATTGTAACTTCGTCGCGAATTATGAATAAGAGTATTGTTTACGGATTGATTGGTTTCGGTTATTTTTTGATCGGAATTTTTACTTGGAAATATCAGTTTTTTATCGTCAAATTAGATGATACAAACGCGATGTTAATGGGGATTTTATTTATTGTTTATGGAGCTTTTCGCGTATATCGTGGAATAAAATCTTATAAAAATGATCAAAAAAATTAGTTTACTTTCACTTTCAGCCTTTCTTGTTTTTTCCACTTTTAGTTGTAAAGACAAAGAAAAATTAACAAAAGCCGAACAAAAAACTCCTGTTAAACGAGCTTTACACGAATATGGAAATTTGACAATGACTGTAGATCCAAGTTTTAAAAATTTGGCTAATTCGTTGGCAAATATGTATATGGTTGATTATCCAGATGTAAAAATCACAATAAATGAAGAGATTGAAGAAAAAGCAATCAAAGATTTTTATGAAGGTAAAATTCCATTATTAATGGTAAGTAAACCGTTAACAAAAGCACAAGAACAACACTTATTTAACAAAACGACAACCAAGTATATCTCATCTGTAATTGCATTGGATGCAACTGTTTTCATTACTTCTGTTGATCATCCAATCAATTCTATTACGACTACAGATATCAAAGATAATTTGTATAAAAATGATCCGAAAATGACCTTTGTTTTTGATCATCCAAACTCTGCCAATTACAATACTGTAAATGATAAACTAAAATTAACAGTAGAAAAAGGGGCAAAAGTAAATGCAATGGGCGATGCAGAAAAAGTGATTGATTATTTGCAAAAAGATAAAACAGCAATCGGGATTATAGGCTTGAATATTTTGAGCGACAAAGGAAATCCGAAAGTTGAAGAATACCTAAAAAAGGTAAAAATATTAGCCATTGCAGATGATAAAGGAAATTTAGCATTACCAACTATTCCGAATTTGAAATATGGTGTTTATCCTTTTTATCGCGAAATTTATATCCTAAAAAATGAAGTTGGTTTTGGAATTGGCGCTGGATTTACGCGATTTGTAGGATCACAACGTGGACAGAAAATTGTGACGCGCGAAAGTCTTCAACCTTATTATATTTATAAACGTGAAGTTCAGATTAACAATTTAGAACAACCCTTACAATAAAAACATAAAAAAACCTTCCGAAATGGAAGGTTTTTTTATTAATCTTTACTAACCCCCTCACTAATCATTTCATTCTGTTTATCAATAATTTCTTTATAATTGACTTTATATTCTTCTAATGAAACAATTTTTCCTTTTTTAGGAAGTTCTAATTTATTCTTTTTATTTTCTATTATGGAAACGGCTTTATAAGAAATCACAGTATTAATATCATCATTATTCACCTGTACAACCTCTAAGATTAACCCTGGTAATCCCTGATATTTATCCGGACCAGTTTTATAAGGCAAATCAACTGCATACCATGCTGTTAAATTAACATCTTTTATTTTTGCTGTAGCTTTTTTAACATTGAATCCATTTATTGTTTTTGTTTCTTTCGTAAGAACCCAATTAAAGTTTTGCAATGTATCCTTTATAACAAACTTTTTTCCATAAACATCAGCTTCATGGTAATAAAATCCAGATACAAATTGTTTTACTAAATCACCATTTCCTCCATTCGAAGATAATGTATAGCTTGTTGTTCTTGATCCTTCATTATTATTATCAATTTTTTCGTACGCTTTATAATTAGAAATTTCTTTATTGGTTATTAAACTAAATTCTTTTGGAATCTTCATTTGTTCATTTAGTCTTTTTACAACCTCTGATTTTGATAGCTTTACATCATTTACAGTCATAGAATAATTTGACTTTTGCGCATCAAAAATTGTATACTTTTCGTACAAAACTTCAATATTTTGTGCATAAATATTGAATGAAAGAATAAAAAGTAATAACGATAATTTCATAGTATAATTGTTTAGTGTTTTATACTTAAATCATTAATCAAATCTTGCTCCCCAAGGATTTTGTAAATCGAAACCTAAACTAAATAACATTCCGTTCTTACGTCCATCCACTTGATAATCGGACAAACCAATATCGTAGGAAATTCCTGCTTTTAAAGAACCTACTTTAAACTTTAGAATAGGCGAAATAAATAGAGGATTACTATTTTGAGCATCCATCCCTTGCTTGTATCCTACACCTATATCGACACCTTGATTATTATCGCCAAAACTAATGTGCGACATTAGATTAATATCCAAATGACGTTCTGAATTTGAATTTAAATTATAAACCACCGATGGCTCTAAAGCAATACCTTCAGCAACATTCCATTTGTATCCTAAATTAATGTAATACCACGTTGGTAAAGGCTCTACATTATTCACATAATACACATTTTGACTCAATGGAATATCCAAAACGGAAACTCCTGCAAAGAAACCTGCGTATTTGAAAGATAGTCCTAAATTGGCAAAATAGGTCGAATATTTATCTTCTTGTAAAGCTGGATCATATGGATCTTCTGCAATGATTTTAGAATAATCAAAACGTTGCGAAACATTCGACGCACCTACTCCAAACGAAAACACATTGATTTCATCACCATCGTAACCTCTGTCATCAATTGGAATGTGATACGCTGCATTAATTCCAAATCCAGACATTTTAACCGCTCCATTTCTATCGTTAAAAAATTGCATTCCCACCGCTAAACGATCGACAATAATTCCGTGTGCGCTTGCCGTTTGTGTACTTGGACTTTCAGGTAAATCGTCCCACTGATTGCGATGCGTTCCTGTTATAGAAATCACATTCGGATCTTGTCCTGCGTACGAAGGATTAATTAACATTTTATCGCTCACCAAATAATGATTGTAAAAAGGTAACCCTTGTTGTGCTTCTACTTTCGAAAGTGAAAATAGTGTTAATATGAATAGTGTGATTTTTTTCATAAATATTTTTCAATCAATTAATTGATTTTTCTTTTGACTACAATATAGCCTGAATACAAAACTTGTAATTCTTCATTAGATTCTAATAAATACCAATAAGTTCCGTCTGCAACTGGTTTTCCGTTATGTGTTCCATCCCATTCTATTATACCAATTCCTTCTTGTGATAAAATATGTTTTCCGTAACGGTCAAAAATAATCAATTTGTACGAATTTGATGTATCAGTAACTTTACCATCTTTTGTCATTGGTTGCCAAATATCATTAAAACCATCATTATTTGGCGTTACAACATTTGGCAAAGCAAGGTAAATAACATTTTTACGCTCCGAAACTCCGCAATTATTCAATCTTACTCTTACTGTAAAATTATTATTTTTGATATTATCTGGAATAATTAATTCATTCTTTGTTTGCCAATCTACGATTATATCACCTTTAGAATCAAATAAAGCGTATTCCAATTTACCTTTTCCTTTCGCCGAAACAATGATACTTTTTTCGTTAATGGTAATTTTATCAATGGTTGGAGTTTCAGCATTCTTAACTTCCAAAGTTTTTACAACCGAACAACCTGTTATCTTATCCTCTATTGTTATGTTATAAATTCCTGCATCTAATTCAAACTTATCGACTCCATTAATTCTGGTTCCTCCTACTTTTTCTACAATATAAGTGTATTTATCATAGTCTGTTTGCGTTGTAAAATCTAATGAATACAATTCATTAAAACATAACGGATCTACTTCTTCTGGAACTGTAATTGTTGGCAAAGGATTTCTTTTGAAATAAAATTTGATTGTTGCAGTTCCACAATAATTTGGATCCTCAAAAACTACATTTACAAAACCTTCGTTTGAATCAATTTGAGCAAAAATTTCGTCAATTGTCGATTTTACAACTAAACCTGGCTCTTGACTATTGATGTGTTTTAAAATAGCTTCAATTTGATTTTTTGCATTTTCATCTTCACCTTCACAGTAAATAATTTCGTTAGTAAATGTATAAGTTTCAAGGCTAGCTACATCGACAACTAAATCAGGTTTTTTATTGACAGTTAAATCTACTGTTGTTGAACATGTATCACTCAATCTATTTTTAAATTCTACGGAAATATTCAAAGAAGTATTTGTTCCAAAATGCAATACTTTTTGAATAGAATTTCCTTGGATATATTCACTCCCATCAATATAAATTTTATAATCAAATACATTAGCCCCGAAATTATCTCTCAATAAATTTTCATCAATTGTTAAGGTTTCTCCTTCGCAGAATTTATCTGAATATATCGCAGATACAACATTAGGTTTTGTAATCACTTGCAACGTTAATTGCATTTCATCTGACCAACATTGTTCTCCATTTATTTTTACTTGAAAAGTTATCGTTTTTGAACCATTATCAGGAAGTATTTCATCTACAATTCCATTAAAGACAATATCTGTTCTACCAAAATAATTTTTTAAATAATCTTCAATTTTAGTAGTCGTAATATGTCCAGCACCAACTTCAGAACAAAGAGAATTAAACGTTGGAATATCATTATCTAATTCAAAATTAGATTCATCCAACTCAAATGTTAACTCAACATCTGTATCACATATTGTATTTCCATTATCAACAGCTAAGGCTTTTACAATGATTTTACCATTTTTAGTTGTTTTGATAAATGCTAATAAATCTGTAATTTCAGTTAAACCATCTTCTTGATAAAATTTTAAATTATATGAATTCCCATTTTGAATTATAGAAATTGCATTATCAATATTGCTTTGAGTAAAATCTGCTAAACAAATATCTTTTATTTCTGCTGGAAGAATATTTGCAGGCGAAGTTTTAGTAACGATAAAATTAACTGGTTCACTTTCACAAGCTCCACCAGATTTTGATTTTATTTTGACTTGATAATTTAAAGGACTAGTTGTTGTGATCGGTGTTGATTCTCCATCTAAAATTGTAATTCCACCTAAAGTTACAATTAAATCATATTGGTTCTTATTTATATTTAATTTTGTATAAATATTATCAAAATTTATTCTATATTCATCCTTACATGTTGTTTCTGGTTCAATTGAACTTAGAACAGGACTTCCTTGTTTTAAAGGAATTGAAACTTCATGAGAATCAATTGGGCAACCGCCTCCGTAATGAACTTTTATTTTCATTGAAGTGGTTTGACCAACTGCCAAATTTACATTTTGACCTGATGTATAACTTGTCCCATCAATAACAATTGAAGAAATCGAATAATTAGAATCTACAGTAGGGAAAAGTTTATTTAACAACTCATCTTCATCGGGAATTGTATAAGTTGGTGTACACGCATATTCAGTCTCGATAGTAGGTTTAAAATTAAATTGATGTTCAGGAATAAATTTTAGAGGTATTGTATAAATATACTTTGTATCTCCACTTACATCTTTTACTTGTGCATAGATTGTAGTATCTGAGTTGAATGTTGCCCCCAAAGTAACCTCCGTACTTAATGTATTATCTCTATATAATTTTATTGTAGGATTTGGAACAGGATTTGGTTTAGTATTTACATCTGTTACTACTGCATCATAAACTTGTTGATAGGTATAAAAATTACCAAAACATAAATAATTAAAAGTTGTAATTGTTCTTTCTTCTGCTACATTAATTTTGATTCCAAAATTATCTGTTTCATTAGGTCCATAAACTGCTATTACAATAGTTTCATCTTTTTTTAAAAGATCAGAACCTTCAAACGCTTTAACATACCCTGTAGAACTTAGCTCAAAAATAGATTCACAAGATAGCTGAATTCCTTCTTTCATTCCTTTTACTACTGAACTTCCTTGCACAGATCTATCAGGATTTATTGTTGAACCTCTATCAAATATTACAGTTGGTAAATAATTTTTAGATACTTTCCAAACTAAAAATCGATAATTAGATGATGGAGCAATTAAATCAAAAGCAAAAACCATATCGAAATTCGCTTTAAAAGAAAAATATTTATATGTATCTCCGTAACTGAAAGCGCAGTCAGTAGATGCTGTATCGAAAGAAGCTGGATGTTTTTTTAATTTTAAATTTTCAAATAAATATTGACCTTTTTCTAAAGGTTCTATTTCTGGATATTGCCCCCAAACAACTCCACTCAACATCAACAATAAAAAGTAAAATATCTTTTTCATAGCCCTATATCATCTATATTTTAAAATAACGCAATTTAGTTGAGAATATTCTATTGATCATAATGTTTCTAATTTTACGGAGATAAACTATCTTTGCAACCTGAAAATTTGATTAAGATGTCTTTAGAACAAGAAATAAATAAAAGAAAAACCTTTGGTATTATTGCCCATCCCGATGCTGGTAAAACTACTTTAACAGAAAAATTGTTATTATTTGGTGGTGCGATTCAAGAGGCTGGAGCTGTAAAAAGTAATAAGATTAAGAAAGGCGCAACATCCGATTTCATGGAAATTGAGCGTCAACGTGGAATTTCTGTTGCAACTTCTGTTTTGGCTTTCGAATACAAAGGAAAAAAAATTAATATCTTAGATACGCCTGGTCACAAGGATTTCGCTGAAGACACTTTCCGTACCTTAACTGCTGTAGATTCTGCGATTGTTGTTATCGACGTTGCGAAAGGGGTTGAGGAACAAACAATCAAATTAGTAGAAGTTTGTCGTATGCGTAAAATTCCGATGTTGGTTTTCATTAACAAAATGGACCGCGAAGGAAAAGATGCGTTTGATTTAATGGACGAAGTTGAACAAAAGTTAGACTTACAAGTAACACCTCTTTCTTGGCCAATTGGTATTGGAGCAACTTTCAAAGGAATTTATAATATTTGGGAGAAAAACATCAATATTTTTTCTGGAGATAATAAACAAAAAATTTCTGAAACAACGAAAGTTGAGGATTTATCAAGTCCAGATTTAGACACATTAATTGGAACAACTTACGCCGAAAATCTTCGTAATGAGATTGATTTAATTGATGGAGTTTATCCAGAATTTGACATGCAAGAATATATGGACGGAAATTTACAACCTGTATTTTTTGGTTCTGCTCTTAATAATTTTGGTGTTCGCGAATTGTTAGACGCTTTCGTTGATATTGCACCAACTCCACAATCTAAAGAAACAGATTTGAGAATTGTCGAACCTTATGAAAATAAATTTTCTGGCTTCGTGTTCAAAATTCATGCTAATATGGATCCAAAACACCGCGACCGTTTAGCGTTTATCAAAATTGTTTCTGGAAAATTTGAACGTAACAAAAACTATTTCCACGTTCGTCAAGGTAAAAACATGAAATTCGCTGCACCAAATGCTTTCTTTGCAGACAAAAAAGAAATCGTTGATGAGTCTTTTGCTGGAGATATTGTCGGTTTACACGATACCGGAAATTTCAGAATTGGAGACACGCTGACAGAAGGAGAAAAATTCAGTTTCAAAGGAATTCCTTCATTCTCACCTGAGCATTTCCGTTACATCAACAACGACGATCCAATGAAAGCAAAACAATTGGAAAAAGGAATTGATCAATTAATGGACGAAGGTGTTGCGCAGTTGTTTACTTTAGAAATGAATAATCGTAAAGTTATCGGAACTGTAGGTGCGTTACAATACGAGGTAATTCAATATCGTTTGGAACACGAATATGGTGCTAAGGCAACTTACGAACCTTTCTCTGTTCACAAAGCGTGTTGGGTAGAAGTTGAAGATGAAAAATCAGAAGAATTCTTAGAATTCAAACGTGTTAAACAACGTTACTTAGCGAGAGATAAATTTAATCAATTGGTATTTTTAGCAGATTCTGCTTTTACAATTCAAATGACGCAAGATAAATTTCCTTCAGTGAAATTACATTTTGTAAGTGAGTTTTAAATTTTGGTCAGATAATTGAATTAACCAACTGAAATATTTTTTAGAAAAAATCTAAATGAAAAAGATCATATTAAGTTTAACATTGATTTCAGCGTTTGCCGTTAATGCAAAAGCACAAGATTTGAAATCAATTTTTGGAACTTTAAAGAAAGAATTCGAAAAAGCTAACGCTCAAACTACATCAAAAGAAAATACCTCAACTGTAAAAGTTGACTCTATAAAAGTTGTAAATGGTTCAACTGATACTAAAACAATTTCTGCCGAATCCTTAACAAAGTTAAATGGTTTATCTAACGCAACTGTTGCCTCTGGATTAAAAGAAGCTTTGTCATTAGGATTAACGGACGGAATAAAAACATTGGGTCAAAAAAATGGTTTTTACAATAATTCAGTTGCGAAAATCTTGATGCCAGAAGAATTACAAAATGTAGAAAAAACTTTACGTTCTTTGGGAATGGGAACTTTGGCAGATAAAGGAATCAAATTATTAAATTCTGCTGCTGAAGATGCTGTTTCTGAAGCTGCTCCTATTTTTGTAAATGCAGTAACATCGATGACCATTACAGATGCGAAAGATATTCTAGTAGGAGGAAATAATTCGGCTACAAATTATTTAAAACTAAAAACAACATCTGATTTAACAAAGGCTTTTCAACCAAAAGTGGAAGCTTCTTTGGGAAAAGTTGGTGCGGATAAAGTTTGGAATAATTTGATTACAAAATACAATACGTTAACTGGTAACCAAATTGATCCAAATCTGAATGCTTATGTAACACAACAAACAATAAATGGTGTGTTTAACATGGTTGCAGAAAAAGAAGAAGGAATTCGTGGAAATAAAGCATTGCGTACAACATCATTGTTACAGCAGGTTTTTGGAGCACAGGATAGTAAGAAGTAAGATACACTTATATTTAATCAAAAAGACTCGCTACGATTTGTAGCGAGTCTTTTTGATTAACTCTACTTCATTCAACAACTTCTGAAATTCTTTTCCTATAAAAGGATTGATGATATGCTGAAAGCCTTTTTGCAAAGTAAAAACTGTAATTGTTGCATTAGTTTCTGGCAATAAATAACATCTGTTCCCCACCAACCACCATGATAATAGGCGTTAAAACCTAGATCAAAGTGATAAATACCTAAACAATATTTAGATTGATCCGAAGGCAAAACATACGTCGACATCAAACCTAAAATTTGTTTATTCTGAATAATTTTTCCTTCAAACAAATACTGAAAAAATAAAGCCGATTCTTTGGCTGTAGAAGCTATCCCACCACCTCCGTACAAATCCCAAGATGGATTCAAATCATACGAATCCCAGAATCCCAATTATATTTATCTGCATATTGGTGCGCAAGCGGAAGCGCTTTCGAAGGATATTTCTCCAAATCGATAAACCACTTTTGTGTCAAACTTAATTCTTTGTACTTTAACAAATCTCGAATTATTGTATAAAAAGGTTGACGCTTTTTTTGCTCAATAATTTCTGCTAAAAGCAAATAATTGATATCACCGTAACTAAACTTTTCTCCTATTTTTTGTGGACTTCCGATTTCCATTACTCGTTTTATTTGTTCCTCCTTCGTCCATTTATATTGCGGTCGCTGAATAACTAATTCAAAATACGCATCATCGACATAATCTTGTATTCCAGAAGTGTGCGACAACAAATGTTTGACTGTTATCGTATTCAAATCATAACCATCTTTTTCGATCAATTGACGAGTCATCTTAGACAATAAATTCTTGATCGATTGATTAATTCTAACTTGACCTTTTTCTACTAAACGTAAAATTGCAGCAGCTACATAAGGTTTGGTATTACTTGCGATTAAAACAGGCTGTTTGCTGTTTAAAATTTCGTTAGTTTTAATATCCGAAACGTCTTTTGCATAACTCCACGAAATGTTTTGTTTTGATGCTTCAACGTGAACAATAATTCCGACAGCGTCTTTATTTTTTTCGTAAATCGAATCTATTTTAGATTGAAAAATGGTTTGCAGCTGCGCAAATCCGATAAAAGGAATGAGTACAATATTGAGTAGAAGTCTTTTCTTCATTTAGTGTTATTTGATTTTAAAGATAAATAAAATCTTGAATTGTTTTGTGATACGCTTAACGTTTTAAGTTATACGTAATATGTTTTACAAAATGTAAAATTCGAAACACTAATCTCGTAACTCACGCAACTCATAAATCAAAAGAAAGCTAAGCAGGAATTACTAAACTGTTGCTTAAGAGTTCACCAACTCTTAGGCATCTTTTAATCAAAACAAAGGCAAGATTTTTAATCTTGCCTTTAATATTAAACTTATAAGTTAAAATCTATTTAATCTCAACACGAATTCCTTCACTTTGCGCACTCAATTCTGGTGCATACATATTTTGCATTGATGTAATTCCATTCGAGAAATTACCTGCATTATTCGCTTTCAAATCATATTCGAAAACATATGTTCCTTTTCTCATGTAATCCGAAAAGAAATTAGTTGCAGCATCTCTTGTGCTTTCGTAATATCCAAATTCGCCTTTCCATTTGTAACCAGAAAGTACATTCACAGGTTCGAAACCACTTGCACGCATATCTTTGATGTGTACAAACTGCATGTTGCGATCAACAGAAATCTCTAATCGAACAGTTACAATATCACCAACTTTTATCGGTGTTGACGTTGTAATTTCTTTCAGAATTGGACCATTTGCAGAATTCGATTTAACAAACAATTTCTTATTGAAATTGATTCCAGTTTCGGCTGATTTTATTTTATCTAAATCTTCAAAATATTGCCAATACATCGCTCCCCAAGCAACACCAGGAGAAGTTTTTGAAACTTCAACTTTACCCATATCTGGTTTGATTTCTTCTTTGTTCCAAGAAGTTTTTACATAACCCGAACCAGCTTGCGAATTTTTATCTAAATCAAATTTCTGGTTTCCAACCTTCACTTCAATTCCTTTATCAGCATCTATCCAAGATTTCCCAAAATTCATTAAAGCATAAACCGCTTTAGTCGTTGCTTTTGTTGAATTCCACTGATTTGTTTGACGATTTTTCAATAACCAAACTTTCATTTCTTCTACCGATTTTTCATCTTTTGTTACCTCGTCAAACGCTTCGATTAACAACGATTGTGTTTCAACAGGCGCTTGATACCAAAACCAACCCGGTTGATTTTCTTTCCAATACATACCCATTTCATCCGATTCTACTGCTTTTTCTTTGATCGAATTGACTACAATCTTAGCAGCAGACTGCATTCCAAAACGATTCATCACAATTGCAGCCATTGCTTTTTGTTGCAACGACAACTCTAATTTTGTATCATTTAGATTCTTTAACATCGCTGTTTTCATTTCTTCCAATTCTTTCGACATCGGATAATCTTCTAAGAAAAACGAACGCGCATATAAATAATGTAAACCGTCTGAATACGTAACATCCTTGAATGATTTTTGATCTTTTTTGAACTCTTTGAAACGTTTTAAATTCTCATCATCAATAAACTGAATTGCTTTTTTGATTAATGGATTTACATCTATTTCAAATGCTTTGAAATTCACGTCCATTTTCTTCATATTTCCAAAACCAGAAACGATATGCGTTGTGATATATTCGTTTGGACGACCGCCATCAAACCAAGCGAAACCACCATTTGAGAGTTGTTTATCAGATAATTTTTGGAAAGCCGATTTCATTTCCGTTTGCATTTGATTCAATTGGAATAAAACCGCAATTTGTTTCATTTGCTCTTCTTCGCTTTCCGCATTTTTTACCCAAGGCGTTTCTTCTAAAATGATGTTTTTTAAGTCTTGGTTCAATTGTAATTTCGATTTCAATTCACCGTTTTTGTTCCAATCATCAAAAACAGCTTTAATTTTTGGATTCGAATTAATCACTTGCTCCGAAATCATATTTCCATATAAACGCGAGAACACTTGCTCAGCACATTCGTAAGGATATTCGCGCAAATAAGGCAACGAGAAAATCGCATACCAAATCGGATTCGTTGTCATCTCAAACGTTAATTTGAAATTATCCAAAGAAGTCAATTTATTGTTCATCATATTCTCAAATTGGAACGATTTCTTTTGACCTTCTTTCACATAAATCGGCAACGTTTCTGTTACCATCATGCGATTTGTCAAAATTGGTAAAGCCGATTCTTCTCCATCAGAAAAATCTCCAGCCGAAGCCACCACACGATAAACAACCGCTTGTACATTTTTCGGAACATCAATTGTCCACGTCACTTGATCCGAACTTCCTTTCGCAACAGAGAAATCCTGAACTGCATTTATCAATTTAAATTGCGCATCAATTGGTTGATTGGTAAACGCATCAAACAACATCAATTTCGCAGAACCATTTAATACTTTATCTGATAAATTATTAATCTTAGATGAAACCGAAATTTGATCACCTTCTCGTAAAAAACGTGGCATATTTGGTACAACCATCAAGTCTTTTTGGGTGCGAACATTTTGCTCTAAATAACCTGTTTTAAGGTCTGGTGTATACGCAATCGCCATGAATTTCCACTCTGTTAAACTTTCTGGCGTTGTAAATTCTATAATTACATTTCCTTTTGAATCTGTTTTAAGATTTGGATAAAAGAACGCTGTTTCATTTAAATTTGTACGCGCTTTTACATTATCTAAAGCTGCGTTTGCTCCTTTTTTAGTTGTAATTACCACTACTCCATTTGCTCCTCTTGCACCATATAAAGCTGTTGCTTCTCCTCCTTTCAATATATTCATAGACTGAATATCATCTGGATTAAGTTCTGGCATTTTATCATATACGATTCCGTCTATAACATAAAGTGCAAGTGAATTATCTGCTAAATAGTAATTAGCATTACCTCTAATTACAGTTGGAGCTTCTCCTGAATTTGAAGATTTTGCTACATAAGCAACTTCAGCATCAGCAGTTTCTACTTGAATACCTGCAACACTTCCCGCTAACTCATTTTCTACATTTGCACTTGGCGCAGCTACCGATTTCATCATCCTACGATTCATACGATATTGGTTAAATCCAAAATCAAATAAATTAAGATCTAATCCTGCATATCCTCTTGCATAAAAATCATAATTTGTACGATAATAAATTGCGCGTGAAGAATTTGTTGAATAAAATTGATAGAGATTAAATGGATTATTTCTTCTTGAATTCGTAAAATTATATACATTAAAATCTAAAGAATTCGACGCAAATTGATCCAACGAAGCATCATACATACTTGCTAAAACCTCAGCCGAAACTTTGTCTTTATTTGGTCCTTCTATTTTTAATTGCCATTTTTCTTTTGCGCCTGGCGTCAATTTATCACGTAAAACTTCAGCCGTCACTTTCAGTTGTTTATTTGTAAATGGAATTGCCAAATTAAGACTTCCTGTTTGCACATCATTGAATTTCGTCATCGCATAATTCACATAAATTCCGCCACGATATTCTTCTTTAATTGGAATTTCAACCACTGATTTTTTACTTAAATCCAAGAAGCCTTTTTCAATGATTTGTTGATTCGCCTCCACTTCATAATACACATAGGTATCTTTTGAACCAGATTTAAATTCAATTTTTGCAACATCTTTTGGAGCATAAGTCCATTTATTAGGCGAAACAGCTAAAAGTGTTTTAATTGCATTTGCTTTCTTTTCATTCGAAACATAAATCAATTTATCTACTTCAACTTTTTGTGTTCCATCCATCACAAAACCTTTTACAACATAATAACCTTCTTCTAAATTTGAAGCTTGATTAAATATAATTTCATCTGAAATTTTTGTATCAAAATAACTTTCGAAAACTTTTTGGTTCGTTGTCCACGTTTTTGGATTCATTTCGTCACCATAAGGTTCATTCGGAAAGATTTTTTTGAATTCTTCTTTCGAATAAAAATTGTAATCTGTTCTAAATTTTTGACGACGAACTATTTCTTTTGGTGCGTTTAACGAATAAATTTCGATATGTCCTTTACCATCTAATTTTTCATCATTCAAATTCTTCACTTCAACGTTGAACGAATTTAATTCATCTGCTTTCGTTTTCTCAGAAATAGCAATAGTTAAAGTCATTCTTGTGTCACCAACTTTAACAGAAGAAGATTCTGATTGCGTTTCTCCATTGATATCCGTAGCATTAACTTCGATAAAATAATTGTAGGTTCTTACCTCATCTTTCTTTTTCTCCGAAGCTGGTTTTGCGACAAACTCAAAGTTAAATTTCCCTTCTGCGTCGGTTGTTGTATCTCCAAATGTCATTTCTTCGCGTTCGCCACGACCAACTGGAATTGAACGATACCAAGGCCAAAATGTAAAAATTTCTTGTCTATAAACGCGGTACGAAACTTTAGCATTATCGATAGTTGCTCCCGAGAAAGCAATTGCTTTTCCTTCTACTTTTACCTTGTCATTTAAACTATAAACACCTTTATTTTTCTCAATTTCTACTTTAAATTTTGGACGTTTATATTCTTCAACCTTGAATGAATGAGAACCATCTTCATTAATAGCTCTAATCGAAAAATTACCTGTTAAAGCAGAACTTGGCAAAATAAAACTTCCATTTACAGACCCAAATTCATTGGTTGTTAAATCTATTTTAGAAAGTTCTTTGTTATTGACATCATACAAAGCAATCGTCAATTTAGAATTTGGAATGACATTTCGAGTTTTATCTTTCGATGAATAATAAATTCCTTTGAAATAAACCGTTTGTCCAGGACGATAAATCGCACGATCTGTGAAAATCTTGACAGAAGAATCATCGTCTTCATCATAACGATCGTAATCGTAGTAATACGTTGAATAAATAGTATTTTCGTCTTTTACTCGGTATTGAAGATTTCTCCAACCCGAAGGAATTGTAATCATTCCATCTTTATCCGACATTAAAGTTTTAAATTCCTTTTTATTATAATCTGACAAATTAGAGAACTCAATCGCAACATTACTTTCTGGTTTTCCAGTTTCACGATTCACAACCGAAACCTTTTCATTGAGCGAGTTTATCGCATATTTAGAAACCATGATATCTAAATAGTCGATGTCATCTTTTGTGTTAATTTTGAATTCAGAATTATTCGAAAAAAGGACAATATAACGACCAGATTTTAGTGGATTTAATTTAACAATTGTCGAATGATTTTGAAAATCCTCAAACGATTTAACATCAATTGTATAATGATCAACAACTTTTAGACTATTTAGAAAATTCTGGGCTTCTGCAATTTTATTTTCGTTGTAAACATTTAATATTTGCGATTTTTGTTTATCATCAAAACCTGCATTATAAGCCAATACTTTTACATAAACTTTGTCTATATTTTTATGCGTTAATTGAATGGGCGTATTCTGATTATCGTTGATATATTTCTCTGCTAACACATTTAATTCTTGCGCTTTTATCTTCGAAACCAAATTGTCAACAACTCTTTTTTCTTCAGAATTAGGATATTGTTTTGCAATCTTTTCCTGTACATCAAATATCTTTTTAACATTCGCCAATTTATCTTCTTCCAAACCATAATAATCTGTCGCTAAAGTTGAGTACACATAAGATGAATACCACGCTTTTGGATATTTAGTTGCTAAAATTTCTTTTTGTTTAATAATTTCTTGAACCGAAGTCGAACCGCGGTTTGAATCAATTAAAATCAATTCGTTATACAAAACAGCATTTTCGTTATTCTTTTGTTTATTAATCTCAACTAAATCAGAAAGCAATTGATTTGCTTTATCTTTTTCATCATTCTCATTCAGATAATTGATATAATTTCTTGCTAAAACATCATACAATGTTGGCGTTAAATCAAATTGTTGTTGCGCATTTTTCTTATCATTTGCAATATTCAAAATCATTTTATAATCTTGAGATTTTGCATTTATTAATTCATTTTTTGGTTGAATTGATTTCGAAAAATAATCATTAATTATTTTCTTAAAAGTATCTTCTGTCCAAAATCTCACATCATTTGTAGCTTGATTTTCGACATTTGTACGACTATTGATTTTCCAACGATTTTCGTTGTAATACAATTGATATAACTCAGCTAAATATGAATAAACAATCGCATTATTTACAATTGATTTTTCATCTAAATCCTTTTTAAACAAATCAAAAACGAAGTTTACATCATCTGTTTCATCAGAAGTTGCAACTTTTATTTTTGCTTCATAAAACAAAGCTTTCAGATAACTTTGTTGATTATTTTGCTTTTTTGATAAAGCTTTTAGTTCATCAATTTTTGGTAGGATTGATTTGAATTGACCATTTTGCATTTGTTGGTCAATTTCTTTCCACTTTTGATCAATCGTTGGGGATTGAGCCATAAGCATCGAATTGGTTAAAATTAATAATAAAAACAGGAGCTGTTTCATAGATTCTTTCTTTTATCAGTAGATGCAAGTTACGGAAAAATGGTTGGTTGCGGAAATGAAATAATTATCAAATGATTGATATATAGCACAAAAAAAATCTGAATGTTGCCATTCAGATTTTTTGATATATAAGTTGATTAGTTGTAGTTTTTATAAATCGTCTACGTCTAAATCTTCGTCGATTTGTAAATCATTTAATTCAGCATCTTCTGCAAAATCAATATCTTCTTCATCGTCTAAATCAACCATCATGTCTTTTTTAGGCGCTTTAAGAGGCATTGAACCGAAACGGTAAACCGTTAATGGGTAATTAAGAACAGCTGGTTTATCTTCTACAGAAATTAATTCAGCCACAAATGTCCACATTTCCATAAAATCATATACAAAAGCCATACGATCTCCTTGATTAGCAAAAGCTTCTTTGATATAAAAATCAGCCATTGTTTCATCTGTTCCATCATCAGACATATCCTCTAAAGGAATTTCTTTTGTTTGGTTTCCATCTTCATCTACTTCATAGAACGATGCTAACTCCTCACCTTGTAAACTAAAAGCACTAATAATACCTTTGTACAATGTGAATAATGTTTGCTTCTCTTTAATTTCTATGTCTCTAAAAACATCCTCTTTTGCATCAAGGAATACACGAATTTTATATATCACTTTCTAAATATTTTTCGGTTCCAAATTTAAATCTTTTCCCATATTAATTACAAATTCTAATGCAGAATTATAATTATTTTCTACTTCGCCTTCTAAAATTGCTTCTTTAATGGCATTTTTTAAGATTCCAATCTCTTTTCCTGGCTGAATATCAAATATTTCCATTATTTGTTCACCTGTAATTGGTGGTTGAAAATTACGTACTTTATCACGTTCTTCAACATCTTTTATTTTTTGTTCTACAACTTCAAAATTTTGTTTGAAACGTTTTTGTTTACGTTCATTTTTTGTTGTAATATCAGCTTTGCAAAGCGTAATTAAATCGTCGAAATCTTCTCCAGCATCAAACAATAATCTACGTAATGCCGAATCTGTAGCGTCATCTGTTACAACAGCAATTGGTCGAGAACTCATCATGACTAACTTCTGAACATATTTTACTTGCGGTCCTAATGGTAATTTTAATCGTCTGAACAATTTTAATACCATTTTTGATCCAACAAATTCATGCGAATGAAATGTCCAACCTACATTTTTATCAAAACGTTTTGTTACAGCTTTTCCAATATCATGCAACAACGCTGCCCAACGTAACCAAACATTATCTGTGTTGACAGAAATATTATCAACGACTTCTAACGTATGATAAAAATTATCTTTATGTTTCTGACCTTCAACCTCTTCGATTCCTTTTAACGCAACCAATTCTGGTAAAATATGTTGCATTAATCCTGATTGTTCCAACAACAATAATCCGACCGAAGGTTTGTCAGTCATCATAATTTTCTGAAACTCATCCATTACGCGTTCAAAAGATACGATATTAATACGTTCTGCATTATCAATTATTGCCTGAAAAGATTTTTTTTCTATTTCAAAATCCAATTGAGCTGCAAAACGAATCGCACGCATCATACGCAAAGGATCATCAGAATAGGTAACATTCGGCTCTAATGGTGTTTTGATAATTTTATTATTCAAATCTTCTACTCCATTAAAAGGATCAATTAATTCGCCAAAATTCTCTTTATTCATCGAAATTGCCAATGTATTGATCGTAAAATCACGACGTTTTTGGTCGTCTTCCAACGTTCCGTCTTCAACATGTGGTTTTCGACTATCTTCTGAATAACTTTCTTTTCGCGCACCTACAAATTCCAAATCTGTGTCTTTATATTTGAACATTGCTGTTCCAAAACGTTTAAAAACTGAAACTTGTGATGTATGTCCTAATTTATTAGCCAATTCTTTAGCCAATAAAATTCCATTTCCAACTGTTACAAAATCGATGTCCTTTTTCTGACCACGATTCAATAAATAATCGCGTACAAATCCACCAACCACATAAGTTTCTTGATTAATTTCATCAGCAACTTCTGCTACATTTCTAAAAATTGGATTTGATACGGCTTCTAAGATTTTCATTCTGCAAAAGTATAAGTTTTGAAATAAAAAACTACTCTCTAATAACTTTTACTTCGTTATCTAGACCTAATTTAATTATCGTTGATGCAGTGAACTGAGGTACAAAGGTTTTTGTTTCATCTGGATAAAAGTCAACACGCTCTAAAATAGTAGGATTAACTTCCGAAAACACTTTTGGAGAAGATTCTCCTGATAAATTAGCCGATGTAGACACAATTGGTCCTCCTAATTTCCCGATGATTTTTTTACAAAACAAATCATCAGTCATTCGAATGGCAATTGTATTATCTTCTGCAATTAACGATTGTGGTAAACCTTTTGGATTATCGTAAATAATTGTAAGAGGTTTTTCGTTCAAATCAATCAAATCCCAAGCTAATTCTGGCACCTCAACAATGTTTTGTAACATACGTGGAGAATCAACCAAAATAATCAACGATTTTGATGAAGGACGATTTTTTATCTGATAAATTTTTTCGATTGCAGCCTCATTCTTCGCATCACAACCCAGTCCAAGAATTGTGTCTGTTGGATAAAGCATTGTTTCTCCTTGTTTTAGTTTGGCTACAATTTCGTTTATATCTGACATTTTCTTTGTTTTATAAATTTGAGTGCAAAGGTATTATAGGAAAGTTGAATGAAGTCGATTTTCTTCGAAATATTATTTATCGCAAAATAGATTTTAGATTTCATAGACCTTTAGATATTCATTTGCCGCTTTATCCCAACTAAAACTTCCAGCTCTTTTGATATAAGCTTCTATAAAATAATCTGAATTTTGATTGTATTGATTTAACGCATCTTCCACTACATTTTTCATATATTCTGGTTCAAAATCATTCCAATAAAACGCATCTTTTCCACCAATTTCTGGTAAAGACGTTTTATCAGATAAAATAATTGGTTTTCCAAAGCTCATCGCTTCTAAGGGAGGCAAACCAAAACCTTCTCCAGTTGATGGAAATAAGAACGCTTCGCAATTTTGCATATAAAATTGCTTTGCTCGTTCAGAAACTTTACCTGATAAAAAAACTTGGTTTTCTAATTTTTCTTGAGCAATTAAATCTTTTATTTTTTGACCATAGGCATTCGTACAATTCCCAGAAATAATCAAATTAAAATCTGGTAAAAATTTCATCATTTTTACAAGTGATTCAAAATTTTTCTTTTCAAGAAAAGCTCCGATTGTATAAAAATAAGGTTTTGAAATATCTAGTGAAGATTGAAAATCATCACAATTTATAATTTCTGAAATTGAATTTCCATTATAAATTATTGTATTTTCTATTCCCGAAATATCAAAATATTGCATAGTTTGTTTCTTTGCATATTCAGAAATAAATGTGATAACATCTACTCGCTTAATCTTTTCTTTAAAATATTTAATGTGATTTGGACTATAATCAAGCGAATTTTCTTCCATAAAATTAACATCATGAATCGTCAAAACATATTTTTTTGGTTTATGACAAGGTTCAACTTTTATATTTTGATTTAAGGAATGCCAAACATCATACTTTTCACGCGTTCTGAAAAACGGATTGCGCATTAAACTATAATATTTTTTATAATGAAATTTAGTACCAAATTCAGTCCTTAAATCTTCAGGTTTTTTGGAAAGTAAATAAATTTGATCATCAAAATTTAATTTCGAAAGAGCTTTAATCAATTCGTAATTAAAAACTCCGAAACCAGTTGCACGATTCTTTAGATTATGAGATTCTAAAAGAATTTTTTTTACCATAAGTTAGGTTCTAAAATTTTAAAAAAACTTGTTTTAAGTTGTCCTTATTTTCAACAAAAATAGACATATCTTTGACAGATTAAAATGAAATATAGATTTTTTCTATATTAATTATAATATTTTGAAAAATGACACAGAAAATTGTCGTAAATAATAATTATAAAACCACGCAAACTGAAATCAAATCCATTCTTGACAATTTTGACTTGATTGACGATTATATTGCAAAAGGCACAAGAAATTCTATCAAAAAAAAGACATTAGAATCAGGTAAAATTGCTACGATTAAATCATTCAAAATTCCGAATATTGTCAATAAATTTGTATATCGATTTTTCAGAAAATCAAAAGCTGAACGATCTTATGAATATGCAAAACGATTGATTGATTTAGGATTTTTGACACCATATCCAATTGCTTTTGTAGAAAATAAAACCCTTATAAATTTTAATGATAGTTACTATTTCTGTGAATTAGTTGAAGCTGATTTGACTTATCGTGAATTAGTCGAAATTCCGATTTGGGAAAATCGAAATGAAATCTTGAAACAATTTACAAAATTCACATTTGATTTGCATGAAGCTGGAATTGAATTTTTGGATCATTCTCCTGGAAATACTTTAATTAAGCAAGTTGGAGAAAATCAATATGAGTTTTATTTGGTTGATTTAAATCGCATGAATTTTCATAATTCAATGAGTTTTGATATTCGAATGAAAAATTTTTCTCGTCTAACTCCTCAAAAAGAAATGATAGAAATTATGGGAAAAGAATATGCGAAACTTATTAATAAACCAGAACAAGAAGTTATTAAAGAAATGTGGAATAAAACACAAGAATTCCAGCAAAAATTTCAAACAAAACAAGCTCGAAAAAAGAAATTAAAAGCCATGATTGGTAAAAAACAATAACAAAAAAGCAGATTTA